>JBAUHS010000073.1:0-33685 GCA_049680405.1 Salaquimonas sp.
GTAGCAGGTTGGTTGAACAACATAAGTAGGCTGCTGAACAATGACTGTGCGCTGTCTTGGGGCAAACAAGGCTCCTGCGATACCAAGACCAACTCCGACGCCAACACCTGCGGCCAAACCGTTTTTCCAGTGTTTGGAACCTGCATGGGCAGGAGCTGCAGCAGCAACCGCTAGTGTTGCGACGGTTGCGATGGCGATGACTGATTTCTTGAAAGTGTACATTTTGCTCTCCTGTTAGACTTTGTTTGCTTGAAATCTTGCGCTTCACTTTGTTCAACGTGCGATTTCAAGTTTGTTGGTCTGCGTTGTTGATGATTGGAAATTATCCCAACAACAGGAGAGACGATGTGCATTCTGTCACACTGGTGAATAATTTTAATAAATCAATAAGTTATCTATATTCCGAAGGTAAAACTATCAAAAGACATCAGGATTTTTGCAATTTCTCACAGACATTCTCGAGCTGGTCGAGAGTTTGATATTTAATCCGCAGTTCCCCTTTTCCAGTTTCTTTATGCCGGATTTCAAGTTTCAAACCCAATATATCAGACAACTGTTTTTCCAAGGCACGGATATCTGCGCTTTTGAAATCAAGACTTTTGGTTTCAAGATTTTTGGGAACAGGGTTTTTTGAACTTTCTTCTTTTTGTTGACCAAGTTCTTCGGCCTGACGAACCGATAAACCGTCTTTGACAATCAAATTGGCAAGTGCCATTGGATCCTTGGCTGTTACCAATGCTCGGGCATGACCCGCTGACAAATCTCCAGAACTGACAAGTTTCTGGACGCCCTCAGGCAATTTGAGAAGACGAAGTGTATTGGCTACATGGCTGCGACTTTTACCAATGACACCGCCCAAATCAGATTGCGTATAGTCATACTCATCAATCAATTGCTGATAGCCAAGCGCTTCTTCAACCGCATTCAGATCGGCTCTTTGCACGTTTTCGATAATTGCCAGTTCCAACGCTTGCCTGTCATCAACATCACGAATGATGATTGGAACTTCATGAAGCGCAGCACGTTGGGCAGCACGCCAACGTCTCTCACCCGCAATAATCTCATATCTGGCGCCAGCCAGATCTTCACCCTTGGCAGGACGAACAAGGATTGGCTGGACTATTCCGTGCTCTGATATCGATCTTGCCAAATCTGCCAAATGCTCCTCAACAAAATAGCGCCGGGGGTTGTTTGGATTTGCACGGATATGTTCAATTGGAACTTTGCGATCAGCTCTTAAATCCGTATCTGCTTTCTTGGAGGCAACAACAGGATCAGCAACGTCGTCCATTTCACCAATGAGAGCTGCCAGACCTCTACCCAATCGTTTTTTTGAACCGCTATCACTCATAATCTATTCCACTCCAAATCATCCATCTCTCTGGACGCTTACTGATATCTGTTGTTTTCGCTCAAGCCGCTGTGAGTTTCTTTTCTTTCCGAATAACTTCTGCAGCAAGACGCAGATAGGCCTGACTCCCGCTGCATTTCAAATCATATAAAATTGCCGGCTTCCCATAGGATGGCGCTTCAGACAGGCGAACATTTCTTGGAATGACGGTCTCATAAACCCGTTCGCCCATATATTCGCGCACATCACTTTCAACTTGCGAGGCCAAATTGTTGCGAGCGTCAAACATAGTTAGTACGATCCCATGAAGATAGAGTTCCGGATTAACGCTCGCCTTGACCTGCTCCATGGTTTCGAGCAATTGGCTCAATCCTTCAAGAGCAAAAAACTCGCACTGCAGTGGAACCAGCAATGCATGGGCTGCTGCCATGGCATTAATTGTCAATAGATTCAGCGATGGCGGACAATCAATCATGATGTAGTCAAATGGTTTTTTAGTAGGATTATATTCCTCAATCGATTTACGAAGCCGAAACGCCCGATTGCTGAATTCAGAAATTTCCATTTCAAGCCCAAGCAAATCAAGAGTCGAAGGAGCGACGGACAGGCGTGGAACAGCAGTCTTGACGATAGCTTCATCTAGACTGGCATCACCGCGCAAGACATCTGCCGTAGAAACCGCTCTGTCATTACGATCAATTCCAAGACCAGTGCTTGCATTGCCCTGAGGATCAAGGTCAATAATCAACACTGTCTTGCCAATAGCAGCCAAAGCTGTTGCCAAATTTATCGCAGTCGTGGTTTTCCCAACGCCGCCTTTTTGATTGGCTATCGTCAATACCCTGGAATGTGTCTTGCTGCTCATAAGTTTTGACTACCAAATATAGTTTAATGACACCGAGGTAAAAACCCGCATCATTGAGAATCATTGTCCGATCATCTAAGGCTATCAATCAAGCCTGCGTTCTACATTGGATATTTCCAGGACAACGGAATCTGAAACAATCTTGCTCTCATGTACTAACAAATCGAATTTCCACATGCCACGACTATCTTCCAATTCTGACAGATATTCCCGGCCTTTGTGAAACAAAGCGCGCCTGGAACCAGTGAGATACATTCCGGTTAAATCCAAAAGCTTTGGAAGGGATGCCAGAGCACGGGCGGTTATGATCTCGCCGGCTTCAATTTGTTTCGTCGCCGACTCGATTCTCTGGGCCTGAACCTCCACGGGAATCCCTGTTTCAACTCCAACACGCCGCAGGAAAGCACATTTTTTCTGAATACTTTCGACAAGTCTTACCGAGGTTGGTTCATCAGTTTCTTTGGCAACCTGCGCCATAACGATGGCAAGCACCAGGCCAGGAAACCCGCCTCCACTGCCAATATCGGTCCAATGGCGTCCCTTTGGCGCAATAGTCAATAATTGAAGACTGTCAGCAACATGGCGGGACCAGAACTGGTCCAGGGTTGAAGGGGCAACAAGATTGGTCTTTGATTGCCATTGTTTCAGTAATTCAAAATAGCGCTCCAAACGATCAATTGTTTCACGTGAAACAGGGTAAATCTTGTTCAAATGATTCTGCAACGCATCGGTCATGCAGATAATTCATCCGGCTTTACCTTGGATCTGCCATTAGCTGCATCCTGCTTGCGAATATATGCCAATATCAAGGTCAAAGCCGCCGGAGTGATTCCCTCAATCCGCGCAGCCTGTCCCAGATTTACTGGCTTGATCCGTACAAGTTTTTGCACCAGCTCATTGGATAACCCGGACACAATCCGGTAATCGAAACTTGCGGGGATCAATCGTGACTCTTCCTTCCGCATGGCAAGGATATCGTTTTCCTGACGGTCAAGATAAACTGCGTAAGAAGCTTCAATCTCTACCTGCTCAGCGACTGATTTAGAGATATTGCCCAATTCCGGCCAGACTTTCAAAAGCCGAGCAAAGTCGATATCACCATAAGACAGCAAGTTATAAGCGCTACGCCGCACTCCGTCCTGATTGATCTTGATACCCTTCTCACTGGCTTCATTGGGAGTCAGCGAAAGCGAGTGTAATTGCCCACTGCCCATCTCGAGTTCCTTCAGCCAATTGTTGAAAGCATCCGCTCTTTCTTTACCAACACATCCAAGAGCCAGTCCCAAAGGCGTAAGGCGTTGATCGGCATTATCAGAGCGCAAACTTAAACGATATTCTGCCCTAGAGGTGAACATTCTATAGGGCTCAGAAACTCCTCTAGTGGTGAGATCATCCAACATGACGCCGATATAGGAGTTTGTGCGGCTGAAATAAACCGGGTCCTTTCCACCGATCTTCAAAGCTGCATTCAACCCAGCTGCCAAACCTTGGGCCGCCGCTTCTTCATATCCGGTAGTACCGTTAATTTGTCCAGCAAGATAAAACCCGGAGATTCTACGACTTTCCAAAGTAGGCAATAATTCACGAGGATCTACATGGTCATATTCAATGGCATAGCCCGGTTGAATGATCCTGACATTTTCCAATCCCTCAATTGTATGAATAAAGGCTTCCTGAACTTCCTCCGGTAAGGAAGTGGAAATTCCATTGGGATAAACTGTATTGTCATCCAAACCTTCGGGCTCCAGAAAAATCTGATGGCTTTCCCGGTCACCAAATTTGACAATCTTGTCTTCTACTGATGGACAATATCTTGGACCCACACCTTCAATCTGACCCGAATACATGGCAGAAAGTTTGATATTTTTTTCTATTATCTCATGTGTTCGAATATTGGTGCGGGTAATCCCACATTCGATCTGCGGTGTATCAATGCTCTTCGTCATAGTAGAAAAAGGTGTCGGTACATCGTCACCTGGCTGCATTTCAAGAACAGACCAATTAATCGTAGTAGAATCCAGGCGCGCCGGAGTTCCTGTTTTCAAGCGGGAAAGCGCAAAACCGGCATCACCGAGTGTTTTAGACAGGCCCAGAGAAGGGGCTTCGCCCATTCTGCCGGCAGGTATCTTCTTGTTACCAATATGGATTAGCCCGCGTAAAAAAGTCCCTGTGGTTAGAATGACAGCCGGAGCCCTGAACTCGCGTCCATCTTCAAGAACAACCCCCAGAACAACCCCATCCTTTTGAAGAAGATCCCCAACAGCACCTTCTATTACTTCGAGATTGGCGGTCTCAATAATCGCCTGCTGCATGGCCAAACGATAGAGTTTCCGGTCTGCTTGTGCGCGTGGACCGCGTACAGCTGGTCCTTTCCGACGATTCAGCAGACGGAACTGAATTCCAGCTTTATCAGCCACTCGGCCCATCAATCCATCAAGCGCATCAATTTCTCGAACCAAATGCCCTTTACCAAGTCCACCGATTGCAGGATTACAGGACATAACGCCAATGGTATCGAATTTATGAGTGATCAAAGCGGTTCTGGCACCCATGCGAGCAGAAGCCGCGGCCGCTTCCGAACCAGCATGCCCACCACCAATAACAATAACATCAAATTTAGTCATCTGATTAACGTTCCAAAGAATTGAGTGAGTCCATAAACCGTCTTATCGTTCAGGTAAAGAAATCAAATTGTTTCACGTGAAACAGGTGTTGCCGATCCGGGAGCATCAATATGTTTCACGTGAATCATTTCCCGATACAAAAATCAGCAAAGATTATATCCAGCAGATCTTCCACATCGATAAATCCCGTAAGGCGACCGATGCATTCACCAGCTATTCGTAATTCTTCACTAGCCAAAACGGCATTACCGCTCAACAAACTGACCGCCCGCTCGAGAGAAGTCGCGCACCTATTGAGTTCAAAACGATGTCGCTCCCTCGTGATCAAAACGCCATCGTTAGCAGAATTCAAAGAATTCAAAGAATCTCGAATAAAATCATAAAATTCATCAAGTCCGTCTTCCGATACAGTATTCAAACATAACCCGGGAATATCGACATCCAATAAATCTGATTTAGAGGTAACAACGGTAGCGCTTTCATATCCGGCAGGAGCGCTTTGAGGGTTATCACACGCAGAAAGCCAAACAGCCAGGTCTGCTGCTTGGAAATGAATTTTTGTCCTGCGAATGCCTTCCGCTTCTACCTTGCTCTCCGCCTCCCGGATACCAGCTGTATCAACAACCCGAACAAGATACCCATCAATATCGATATCCACTTCCAAAACATCCCTGGTGGTACCGGCTTCATCACTTACTATGGCTACATCCCTGCCAGCAAGGGCGTTCATCAAAGAGGATTTACCTGAATTCGGGGAACCGGCTAAAACAACAACAAAGCCATCGCGAATTATTTCCCCTTTTCGACCATCATTCAAAAACCCATGAATTTCCTTAGAAAGAAGTACACAATCAGAAACAACCACATCTATCATTGAATCAGGAACATCTTCTTCGTCATTGAAATCGAATTCAGCCTCCAAATAAGCTCTGCAACGTATTATAAGCTTACGCCATAATTCCAATTTCTTGCGAAATTCACCAGTAGATTGCTTTAGAGCCTGTCTCCGCTGGGCTTCCGTATCGGCGGAAATGATATCGCCGAGACCCTCAATTTCTGTTAGATCAAGTTTTCCATTCTCAAAAGCCCGACGAGAAAATTCTCCTCGATCAGCCATAACAAAACCCGATATACCGGAAAGACAAGACAACAACTTGGAAACGACTGCCCTACCGCCATGAATATGGAGCTCAGCACAATCTTCACCGGTAAAACTGGCAGGTCCCGGAAAGATGCAAACAAGACCCTTATCAATCAACTCTGAGGTTCCAGGAGCTACCAAATTACGCAAATGCAGCTCTCTTGGCTTCAAATCCGTTAAACCTAATTCTCTCAAACCTTCAAAACAAAGAGGACCAGAAATCCGAACAACCGCCACGCCACTAGGAAGTGATCCACTTGAAAGTGCAAATATGGTTTTGGTATCAGCTGTCATCATTCAACCCAAAATTAAGCCCCATGAAAGAAAACCGTCACGGGGCCGAATCAAATTCCAAGAAAACAGAGTTTAGGTATTCATCGTATCAAAAAAGTCATTATTGTTCTTGGTTTGCTTCAACTTATCAATCAGAAACTCAATCGCATCCGTAGTACCCATTGAGGACAGAATACGCCGAAGTACAAAGATTTTCTGAAGATCCGCTTTTGGAACCAGCAGATCCTCTTTTCGTGTACCGGATTTCAAAATATCCATTGACGGGAATACACGCTTGTCAGCAACTTTCCGGTCGAGAACAATCTCGGAGTTACCCGTACCTTTGAACTCCTCGAAGATAACCTCGTCCATGCGGCTTCCGGTATCAATCAAAGCCGTAGCAATAATCGTCAAGGAACCGCCCTCTTCAATATTTCTTGCAGCACCAAAAAATCTCTTCGGTCTCTGCAAGGCATTGGCATCCACGCCACCCGTCAAAACCTTGCCGGATGAAGGAACGACCGTATTATAAGCGCGACCAAGACGAGTAATCGAATCCAGAAGAATTACTACATCACGACCATGCTCAACCAATCGTTTAGCTTTTTCAATAACCATTTCTGCCACTTGCACATGACGAACAGCCGGCTCATCAAAAGTCGAAGACACCACTTCACCCTTCACTGACCGCTGCATATCAGTTACCTCTTCAGGTCGTTCATCGATCAATAAAACGATCAAATAACTTTCTGGATGGTTAGCCGTAATGGAATGAGCAATATTCTGAAGTAAAACCGTCTTACCGGTTCTTGGCGGCGCAACTATCAATCCCCGTTGGCCTTTACCTAACGGTGCGACCAAATCAATAACACGCGCTGAAAGGTCTTTTGATTCTGAATTTTCCACTTCCATCTTGAAGCGCTCGTCAGGATAAAGCGGCGTCAAGTTATCAAAGTGAATTTTATGTTTGATCTTCTCAGGATCATCAAAATTGATCGTGTTTACTTTAAGCAGGGCAAAATACCGCTCGCCTTCTTTGGGACCACGGATTGGACCTTCAACAGTATCTCCTGTCTTCAAGGAAAAACGGCGAATCTGTGATGGCGAAATATAAATATCATCAGGACCTGGAAGATAATTTGCACTTGCAGACCGCAAAAATCCGAAACCGTCATGAAGAATCTCAACGACACCCTCGCCAATTATCTCCACTTCCTGCTCAGCCAGACTCTTCAAAATCGCAAACATCAATTCCTGTTTGCGCATCGTGCTGGCATTTTCGACATCAACACCTTCAGCAAATGTTACGAGATCTGTCGGTGATTTTGCCTTCAGTTCCTGAAGTTTCATCTGTTCCATTAGAATTTGTCTTTCAAGGTCATACAATAACTTCAGATGACCAAATATAAGTGATTGATTTAAAAGAGGAAATTACGCGTTTGGATAATTTCATGCACTATCAAGCTATTGAATAACGCTCAACTACACAGGACCGGGGAGATCCAGATCACCAAATACGATGCAAAACCAACAAATTCAAGCAAAAACTGCACTGAAATCTGATCAAAAAGGTTTCACGATTACCAGGATTACGATCAACACCATCAACACCGCCGGAATTTCATTCACTATTCTGAAGAAGCGTTGTTTCCGTTTACGTTCATCCCGGGCAAACTCTTTCACCCATCCCGCAGCCAGACCGTGAAAAAAGGTCAAGACAAACACCAGAAAGAATTTGCTGATAAACCACGCCTCACTCCAGGCATGGGACAGATACATAAGCCAAAAGCCAAAAATCCAAGTCGCAATCATTGCAGGGGTCATTATTCCCTTCAACAAACGCCTTTCCATGATCTTGAATGTTTCCGAAGTATCAGAACCAGGTTTTGCCTCAACATGATAAACCATCAACCGCGGAAGATATAAAAAACCCACCATCCATGAGATAACTGAAACCAAATGCGCAACTTTTATCCATTCATACATTGTGGTCATTAATCCCTTATATGCCGCAACATTTGTTCAACATGCTCAATCGGTGTATCTGGTGTAATTCCGTGACCAAGATTGAAAATCAAAGGACCATCACCAAGATTTTCCAAAATACGCTCAACACCAATTTTCAAGGCATCACCACCAGCAATCAATCGAGTTGGATCAAGATTACCCTGAACAGCTCCCTGCTTTTGCAATTGTTTGGCAAATTCCAGCGGAACTGCCCAATCAAGACCCAACACATCCACGCCAGTTTCCTCACGATACTGGGTGTATTGAATTCCGGCGGCTTTAGGAAAACCTATAATCTTTGCATTCGGAACTTGAAAGCGAACTTTGTCAACTATCTGCTTGACGGGCTTTACGCAAAATTCCTGAAAGTCCTCTTTTCCCAATACACCGGACCAGGAATCAAAAATTTGAACGGCATCAGCACCACTTCTCAATTGTTTCACGAGATAATCAGCGGAAAAATCAGCAAGTTTCGACAATAATTTCGCCATCTCAGCTGGATGTCTATGTCCAAAAAGCCTTGCAGGGGCCTGATCCGGCGTACCATGCCCAGCGATCATGTAAGTGGCAACAGTCCAAGGCGCACCGCAAAACCCAAGCAGGGTGGTGTTCTCAGGCAATTCCTGATGCAATCCTTTAACTGTTTCAAAAACTGGAGAGAGATGTTCCAATCCTTTTTCATGGCTTTTGTTCTCATCAATCAATTGTTCAAGTCCAGCCAAATCAATCGGTTCAAGAACAGGACCACGACCCTCAACGAAACGTACATTTCTACCAAGCGCATCAGGCACAACCAGAATATCTGAAAACAAGATAGAAGCATCAAAGCCAAATCTTCTAATCGGTTGCATGGTTACTTCAATAGCAAGTTCTGGAGTGTAACAAAGATCCAGAAAGCCTCCAGCTTCTTTCCTGGTTTCACGATATTCAGGTAAATATCTACCTGCCTGTCTCATCATCCATACAGGTGGATTCTTAAAGCTCTCACCTTCAATAACTTTCATCACTTTTTTGCTAGATGAGTTTTCCACTGTTGATCCCATAAAAGATTTATCCTGCTGGATTATTTGTTTTAGTTTATTGTATGTGAATAGCGGTAACAAAAAATTAACCACGTTTTATCCACAGCATCCGTTATAACCAAATAACGCTACTGCATCATGCGACATGATTGTTAATAACGGGTACAAACGAAAAATCAGTGTAAAATCAATCTCTAAAAACCAAAATTTATCCACAGAAACGGCAAAATTATCCGGCAACCTTGTATAACAAGACGTATGATCAGTTATCAACAATCCAATTTCTATTTAGATAACTGCTTCACCCCTGGTGATGATTTCTGGCATAACCAGACTAACTTTGTAAGGTCTTCAGGATGGCCTCACTTATTCACAGTCATCCACACCCCTGAGGGATAAATGCCCCATCACGAACGCTTCTTTCATCTTCATCTAATCTCTGACTCCACAGGAGAGACATTGATTGCCGCCAGTAGAGCTGTTGCATCTCAATATGAAAAGACGACGGCCATCGAACACGTCTATACTTCGGTTCAAAGCATGGCACGGCTCGATGAGGTGATTGCAATGATTGATATTAAACCAGGAATTGTTCTTTTTACCATCGCCAACAACAAGCTTTCGAATAAGCTTCTGGAAAAGTGCAATTCGATGGGAATTCCGTGCATTTCTCTATTGGAGCCTATTTTCAAGATTTTTCAATCTTATCTAGGTATTCCCACAGCCCAAAAAACCGGCGCGCAACACGAATTGAATTCAGAATATTTCAATCGCATTGATGCCATCAATTTCACCTTAATGCATGATGATGGTGCGCTGCCGGATAATATTGAAGATGCGGATATTGTCTTGCTTGGTATATCGCGTACCTCAAAGACACCCACGTCGATTTATCTCGCTAACCGGGGATTAAAAACGACTAATCTTCCGTTGGTACCTAATTTTGATGTTCCTGAAAAACTGCTCGCGGCAAAAAGACCGCTAATTGTTTCATTAATTGCCACGACGGATCGGATTTTTCAGGTGAGACAAAACAGATTATTAGGGGACGAGAAAGTTCACAAAAATAATCCGTATACTGATCGGGCCTCTATCGCGGAAGAACTTGCCCAAACCAGAAAACTTTGTAAACGCTATAACTGGCCAATGATTGATGTGACACGACGATCAATCGAAGAAACCGCTGCTGAGATATACTCTTTATGGCAGCAGCAAATTGAAAAGACGCACCAAGCGATAGAAGTTGAAAAACCATGAATCTAATACTCGCTTCAAAAAGCCCTTATCGAGCCAAGATAATGCGTGACGCTGGATTAAAGTTTGACGTGGCCACCAGCGACATTGATGAACGAGCCATCGAAGCGCCGCTTCATGAATCTGATATGCCACCAGCAGATATAGCTGAAGTTCTGGCAATCGCAAAAGCGGAGGATGTTTCAGGTAGAAACCTCGGCGCGTTGGTCATTGGTTCTGATCAGGTTCTGGCCTTCGAAGATGAAATGCTCCACAAGCCAGAAAACATGGAAGAAGCCCGTCGAAGATTATTGATGCTGTCCGGTAAAACTCATCAGTTGCATTCCGCTGTGGTTTTATATCTTGAAAGCAAGTTAGTCTGGAGCCATGTTGAAACCACATCAATCAAATTCAGAAAACTAAGTCCGGAATTCATTGGCCATCATCTCGCTGGCGTTGGTGAAAAAGCGCTATCAAGTGTTGGAGCCTATCAAATTGAAGGTGAGGGTATCCAATTGATCGAAAAAATTACCGGCGATTTTTTCTCGATTATAGGTCTGCCCTTGCTACCCTTATTGGCTGAATTGCGCCGGATCGGTCACCTGGAATCATGACGCATCAACCCAATTCAACTTTTCCAAAAGCTTTTGTCTGTGGCTGGCCCATAGAGCAATCCCGATCACCTGTGATTCATTCCTATTGGCTCAATAAATATGATATGAAAGGTTCTTATGAAAAAATAGCGATTGAGCCTTCTGCCTTCCCAGATTTTCTAAACAGTTTGAAACAGAAAAATTTTGTAGGTGGCAATATAACACTTCCTCATAAGGAAACAGCCCTGAAAAACGTAGATCGTTTGGATGACGCAGCCATGAAAATTGGTGCGGTTAACACGCTATGGTTTGAAGGAAACGAGCTTGTCGGCGGGAACACCGACTGGATCGGTTTTGCCGCAAATCTGGATCAGATCGAGCCAGGCTGGGACAGTCAAGAATATTTGGATAAACCTGTTTTGGTTTTAGGGGCGGGAGGAGCGGCCCGAGGCATTCTTTATGCGCTCATGCAGCGTGGCTTTCAAAAAATCTTTCTTGCCAATCGTACGTTTGAAAAAGCAGCCAAATTGGCCAAAGAGTTTGGACCAGGCATAAACGCGATTTCAATGGACGAACTTGGCGGTGTACCAGGTGAAATCGGGCTGTTGGTAAACACAACAAGCCTCGGCATGGCGGGTAAACAATCTTTGCCAAAGACAGTGATTGCTCTAATTGGGCGCCTGGATGAAAGCACGATTATAAACGATATTGTCTACATCCCATTACAGACCGAGCTCTTGAAATTGGCTTCACAAAATGGAATGAAAACCGTAGATGGCCTTGGAATGTTACTACATCAGGCTGTTCCCGGTTTTGAAAAATGGTTTGGGGTTAAACCCCAAGTTACAGAAGAACTACGGATAAGCATTGTCGCTGACATAGAGGCAAACCGATGATTATTCTCGGCTTGACAGGCTCCATTGGAATGGGAAAATCTACCACGGCGGAAATGTTTCGTCAGGAAGGGGTTCCCGTCCATGACGCCGATGCCAGTGTTCATGCGCTATATTCAGGGATTGCAGTTCCGATGATCGAACTGGAATTTCCCGGAACCGAAGTTGATGGAAAAGTTGATCGACAAAAACTTGGTTCCTATGTGATAGGTCATCCTGCAGCCATGAAAAAACTTGAAGCTATTATCCATCCTTTGGTAGCTGAGGCTCGCGATCTGTTTTTGACGGAAGCGAGTGACGCCGGCGCCAAAATCGCTGTTCTTGATGTACCACTATTGTTTGAAACTGGCGGAGAAAAAAACTGTGATTATGTCGCTGTTGTCACAGCGTCGGCCGAGGAACAAAGAAACAGGGTATTGTCACGGCCTGATATGACCGAAGAAAAATTTGAGAAAATTTTGTCAAGCCAAATGCCCGATGCTGAAAAACGTTCCAAGGCGGATTTCATCATTGATACATCCAATGGCATTGAGGCGGCCCGGGCACAAGTACTGAATATTTTGGATCACCTCACCAGCGATCGGTTTGAAAATGCGTGAAATAATCTTCGATACGGAAACAACAGGTTTTCGCCCTGAAGAGGGGGAAAGAGTGATTGAAATAGGTGCGATTGAATTTGAAAATCGCGTCGAAACCGGCCGCACCTTTCACGAATATATCAATCCTGAGGGTCGTCAGGTCGATCCGGGAGCATTCCGGGTCCATGGCATCAGTAATGAATTTCTCAACGATAAAAAGCCATTTTCTCAAATTGCCAAAAATTTTATGGATTTTGTCGGTGATGCGATCTTGGTTGCACACAACGCCCCCTTCGATATCAATTTCCTGAATCATGAATTTGCCCGCTTGGACATGCCCCCGGTAGATCCTGACAAAGTGGTCGATACTTTGGAGATCGCCCGCCGCAAACATCCAATGGCACAAAATTCACTGGATCGATTATGCGACCGTTACAATATTAATAACAAGCATCGAACCTTTCATGGGGCATTGCTTGATTCCCAGCTATTGGCAGAAGTTTATATTGAGCTGTTGGGTGGCAGGCAAACAACATTGGAACTGGTGTCAGAAACCCAAACCACTTCTGAAAGCAACGGGCCTATTGTCACCACTTCTATAGACAAACCAATTAGGATACAGCCCTTGTCATCTCGATTGACCGCTGCAGAAAAATCCAGCCATGATGCGTTCATAGAAAAAATGGGCGAAAACGCTCTTTGGAAAAAATATCAATAGAGCCAATTAAAAAAGGGCGCCCTTGATTAAAGAGCGCCCTTTGAAGATTCCAAATCTGTGTTTTAGCTCTTTGCAGCTTTGGCCGCTTCAGCTTCGGCCATTTGAGCCATTCTTGTCTGATACAGACGGGCAAAGTCAACCGGATCAATCATCAGCGGCGGGAAGCCGCCATTGCGGGTAGCTTCAGAAACGATCTGGCGCGCAAATGGGAATATCAGTCTTGGGCATTCAATCAGAACAGCTGCATGCTTTGATTCTTCAGGAATATTCACCAGGCGGAAAATACCGGCATAAGAGAGTTCGCAATTGAACAACAAGTCTTTGCCTGTGCCAGCCTTGGCTTCAAGATTCAGCACAACCTCAAAATCTGTTTCGGAAAGAGGATTGGCATTCACATTGATATTAATGCTGATTTCAGGTTGTTTTTCTTTCGGCAATAAAGAGTTCGGTGAATTCGGATTCTCAAAAGAGAGGTCTTTGACATATTGTGTCAAAACACTCAGCTGTGGTTGCGCATTTTCTTCTACTTTGGGCGCAGCGCCATTTTCTTTTGGTTCGGTGGTAGCAGCTTTTTTAGCCATTTTGGTATCCGTCTTCTCATGTTGATTTGCGTTTGGACTGCCTAGAGCATTTGGTGGTAAAGCCAACTTTCGACAATGAATTCCGGCAATTCGCTATCACGTACTCAAATCTGAAACAACCCGGAGTGTATTTCGAACCGCCAGATAGTATTATTCAATATTGCCGCGCCAGGGGGAATCTTTGATAGATTCGCTAGATGAGCTCTTGTCTGATCGGTTGTTTTTGTCCAGATCTTCAAATTCTTCCGGATCAAGATCCACAACGCCATCTTCTCTCGGTCTACTGGCTGGATCGCGGAAAGGGCCACGAGAAAATGGCCCGTTACCATGTCCTCCCATATTCCCCGGAGTGATAATACTGACCCTTGAGGCCAGAACGGACCAGATGGCACTACGCACTAAAGGGATAAAGAGTAGAAACCCGATGGTGTCGGTAACAAAGCCCGGTGTTAGTAAAAGAACGCCAGCTACCAGTATCATTGCTCCGTGGCCTAGCTCTTTTCCCGGTATGCGTCCGGAATTGGTTTCCTCACGTAAGCGATTGATAATCTGAAATCCCTGCACCCGTAACAAGATTGATCCGATAATAGCGGTTAGCAAGATCAGTCCGAATGTCCACAAAACGCCAATTTGTCCACCAATGAGAATGAACACCGCTATTTCGGTGATTGGGATAATCAATAGAAGGAATGGAATGATCGAGAATGGCATTAAACTGGTCCGAATTTGATTTCTGTCATGGTTCATATGGGGTTTTGCAGCAGACTTTACATTGACTGCTTTGAATCTTTTGCCCAAACACCTATATCTAATACGAAAGCTTATTGGGAATCTGCGATTCTTTGGTGTTTAATTCCCTTTGAAGCTTCTAACCTGACTTAAACCTCTATTTGTTGGCGAAATAAATGTCCGAGATATTTGACACCACTACCCTGATAACCATTGCCGTGGCGGTATTCATCTTGCTGCGACTGCGATCCGTGCTGGGCACAAGATCAGGGTCTGAAAAGCCTCCGTTTGAGCCTTATGAAATTGACCGTAAGACAAAAAAGGCCAAACCTGCAAACAGCAATGATGCGGACATGGATAATGTAGTTCCCATGCCAACCCGCGAAGGGACCAAGGTTTCGGCAAAATCGGTGTCACCTGGAGATCAGTCCATCAATGCTTATGCAAAGTCAGGAACTAAATTGAACAAGGGGCTGAAGGAAATATTGTCCTCTGATTCTTCCTTTACCCCGGAAGCTTTTATTGACGGTGCCAAAATGGCGTATGAAATGATTGTGACTTCATTCGCGGATGGAGACCGCAAAACCCTGAAGAATCTTTTATCCCGCGAAGTCTATGATGGTTTTGCCGCAGCGATCTCCGAACGTGAGAACAAAGGTGAAAAAGTTCAGTCCAGTTTTGTCGGTATTGAAGAAGCAGCGATAAAATCAGCTGGCATTGCCAATAATGATGCCCAGGTAACGGTAGAATTTGTCAGCCAGATAATTTCTGCAACAATTGACGCAGAAGGTGAGATCATCGATGGCGATCCGGAGCAGGTCGGCGAAGTCAAGGATATCTGGACTTTTGCCCGCGATATCCGTTCCCGTGATCCAAACTGGAAATTGGTGGCGACCGAGTCGGAGTCATAAATAAGGCCTTTTCGCCGCCAAACTTTCAAGGCTGGTTCTATGACTTTGTCAGCAATTTTCAAAAAGACTTCTTTTGCAGCAATCAATGGGTGGCAGGATGAAGATCATCTTGCTGCCCTTTCTTGTTTCAGGGTTTCGGCAAGGCGGATGCAGGAGCGAGCCTATTCCACAAAAACGCTTGGGGTGGACGGCGCATTGCTTGCAAAAGCTGGGAATGCAGCTCTTGCAATCAATCCAGCTTCTGCTGCAAGCGGGAAAACAGCCAGGCAATTTTTTGAAGATTGGTTTTTACCTTATCTCGTGAAACCTGAGAGCCGGACTGAACAAGGGTTTGTTACGGGTTATTTTGAACCGGAGATAGAGGCTTCAATCGTAAAGACCGATAAATTCAAATTTCCCATCTTGAAAAGGCCGCCGGATCTTGTCGCGATTGAAGATGATGAGCGCCCATCCACTATGGATGAGAGTTTCTTTTTCGCCAGAAAAACAGATAATCAACTCAGTGAGTATCACGACAGGCGGGCTATCGAAAATGGCGCGCTTGACGACATGGAGCTTGAACTTTTCTGGTTTGAAAATCGTATTGATATTTTTTTTATTCAAATTCAGGGCTCGGCCCGCTTGGTCATGCCCGACGGCTCCATCAAGCGCGTTTCTTATGCAGGTAAATCAGGCCATCCGTTTACCCCTATCGGAAAATTGCTGATTGAGCGCGGCGAACTGACACTTGAAACAGTCACCATGCAGTCCATTCGCCAATGGTTGGAAAATCATCCTCATGAGGCCAACGAACTGATGTGGCAGAACCGGTCTTATATTTTCTTTCAGGAAATTGACCATCCAAATGCTGAAATGGGACCTGTTGCCGCTGCTGGCGTTCCGCTTACACCCGGGCGTAGTTTGGCGGTTGATCATCGGCTTCAAACTTTTGGAACGCCGATTTGGGTTGCCACAGATAAACCCATTCCTGGAAGTTCTGATCCTTTTGCAAGATTGATGATTGCGCAGGATACAGGAAGTGCCATCGTCGGTCCTGCCCGAGGTGATTTGTTTATTGGAACCGGTTTTGAAGCAGGTGAGGTTGCGGGAGGTGTTAAGAACACTGCCCGGTTCATCGTTTTTGTTCCGCGCGACAAGGAGCAGTAGGGTGAAGAGCAAATCCTCGCATCAACTGCATAAGAAGCGATCTCTTGATAGTGAAGAAGAAGCTTTGTGGCATCAGGTCAAACGTACCGTTGCGCCTATGGATGGCAAACGACAAAATTTGAAGCATTGGCTGGATCTGGAAGAAGCAAGTTTTTCGCAGAATCCGAAACCAATGAAAAAAGTACCGATATTAAATGACAAAGTACCTGTTTCAAAAGCTTCAATAACTCGAAGTTTTTATGCCGCGCCTTATACGCCCCCAGTTTCAGTTCCCTCAAAACCAGGGCTGGCAAGTTCAATTGATGATAATACCGCTCGCAAGCTTTTGAAGGGGCGGGTATCGATAGACGGCCGGATTGATTTACATGGTATGACCCAGACTCAAGCTCACAATGTGTTGAAAAACTTTCTGATTGATAGTTATCACTCGGGTTTTCGAATGGTTCTTGTAATCACTGGAAAAGGCAGAATGAATGAAGGCGTATTGAAAAATGCCGTTCCCAACTGGTTGAACGAACCGGCTCTATCGCTTTACGCCTCTGCCTTTCGCCGCGCCCATGTCACCCATGGCGGTGAAGGAGCCTTATATGTTCGAATTCGAAAGCGTGAAAATTGGAATTAGAAACCGTCGGGCATTGGTTGAATTTTCGATCAACCAAATTGCAGGAAGTTGAACGATGACCCCATTTGGTTTGAGGATCAGAGAACTAAGGGCCCAAAAGAAAGTCACTCAAAAGGAGATGGCAGAAACACTGGGTGTATCAGCCGCCTATTTGTCTGCTTTGGAAAAAGGTCGCAGAGGCGCCCCAAGCTGGCAGTTCGTTCAACGTATTATCGGCTATTTCAACATCATTTGGGACGATGCGGAAGAACTGCAAAAACTTGCCGTGACCTCTCATCCGAAAGTTATTGTCGACACCACAAATTTGTCAGTTGAAGCAACAGAGCTCGCCAATCTGGTCGCCCGCAAAATTGGTAAACTGGACCGTCAGGATCTAAAGGAAATTTCCCACGACATTCAAGTCAGAGTAAATCGTAAGAGATAATGTGCTGCTGATTTATCGGATGATATTTTGCAGCTCGCTCAATTTATCATTTACCAGCCAGCCGTAATAATTTTCTTCCGGCATGATGGAGGGATCACTTGCCCTTTTATTTTGGATGGCCCTTGCGCGATCCTGAACATACCCAAGATTATATAGCGTTGCCGTAATACCTGGATTGCCGGAAATATCCAATCCAGCCTCGGTTTTATAGGCATCAATGGATAATCTGATGATTGCAGCCATGTAATCTAGAGTTGAGTCGGGTCTCATTATGGTCGCATAAACCTCTGGCGCATCATCGGGATTTAGTTTTTTTGCTCCTGTCACGCTTGAAACCATATCTGTTGCACGAAGTGCGGTCAGCGGGTTTAGTTGTCCTAAACCAAAGGTCTGCCCGGCATATAAAGGCTGAAAGAAGATTTTGCTGAAGCGGTCATGGGGCCAAGATTTTCCACCGGTATTCCGGCCGGAAAAAGCTTTTTGCCACACTTCCTCCCGGCAGTTCCAAAGCTCATAGCTGTCTGAAAAGCGTTTACAAGCGGAAAATTGTGGTCGCGCTACAAATGTGGAAATGCTTTCTCCTTCATATTCAAATGTTACTGCGCTTTTGAGATAAGATGCAGCTTTGACAAAGTATGTCTGAAG
Organism: Salaquimonas sp.; assembly: GCA_049680405.1. Taxonomy (GTDB): domain Bacteria; phylum Pseudomonadota; class Alphaproteobacteria; order Rhizobiales; family Rhizobiaceae; genus Salaquimonas. The sequence goes on from JBAUHS010000073.1 coordinate 18,357, forward strand.
AAAATCAAGAGCATCTACATTATAAGTATGTTCTCCGATTAAGGCGCCAACAATATGGATCGGTTTAATTCCAAACCTGGATGCGGACTGTTTGATTTGCCTTTGCAATTTCCGATCACTTGCGATCAGATCGCGGATCTTGATGTATTTTGCTTCAAAACTTCCATTACCCGCTGCCGTGCGGGAAATTGATCCTGAAGGAACACCAGGCTGGGTCGCATTCTGATTTCCCGCTGGAACTTTGACAAGTTGAGCGGAAACCGGGTCCGGGACAAATGCCAGAACCAGGATTGCAATTATCCCTGCCAAAAATCGCATTGCTGTTCCTCAAGAATAGTTCTTCGGCCAAAACTCAAGTCAGGTGAAAAACGCGTGAAAATTACCTACGGTCAGATAGCAAGATCGAAGGCCAAGAGTCGAGGGGTTAAAAGCTATTTTCCGCTTCCCCTCGAAAGTTCAAAGAATATAGCGGCTTAGATCGATATTGTCGGCGATGTCACTCAATTGCATTTTGACATATTTGCCATCAATTTTGTGGGCATCGCCTGCTCTTTCAGGAGCGTTGAACGAAATATCATCCAATACCCGCTCCATAACCGTTTGTAGTCTACGTGCACCAATATTTTCAATGGAAGAATTAAGCGATACGGCAATATCAGCCAACGCTTCAATGGCATCCTTGGTAAACTCCAGTTCAACCTCTTCGGTTCCCATCAGGGCAATATATTGTTTGATCAGGCTTGCCTCTGGTTCTGTCAAAATACGTTCAAAATCATTCTTCGTTAGTGCCCGCAATTCGACACGGATCGGCAGCCGCCCCTGCAATTCAGGAAGTAGATCTGATGGCTTGGACACATGAAACGCGCCTGAAGCAATGAACAGGATATGGTCGGTTTTCACCGATCCGTGTTTGGTGGCAACAATGGTGCCCTCCACCAGTGGAAGCAAATCGCGTTGAACGCCTTCACGGGAAACGCCGCCGCTGGAACGATTCTCGCCAACTGCAATTTTGTCGATTTCATCCAGAAAAACGATACCGTTGTTTTCCACCGAAGAGATCGCCTCAGCAACAACCTGGTCTTGATCGAGCATTTTATCTGACTCGTCTTCAATCAGGATTTGATAAGATTTCTTGACCGTTGTTTTGCGCTTTTTGGTTTTACCGCCAAAGGCTTTTCCCATCAGATCATTGAGATTAAGAACACCGACACTTCCAGGCATTCCGGGAATGTCCATTCCACCCATGCTGCCCGTATCGGCCACCTCGATTTCAATTTCCTTTTCATCAAGTGAACCATCGCGCAATTTCTTGCGGAAAGAGTCCCGTGTCGCTGGACTTGCCGTATTGCCCACAAGCGCATCCAATACACGGTCTTCAGCGGCGAGATGTGCTTTGGCCTTAACTTCTTCGCGTTTTTGTTCTTTTACGAGCTGAATACCAACTTCCACCAAATCGCGAATGATCTGTTCCACATCGCGACCCACATAGCCGACTTCCGTAAATTTGGTTGCTTCAACTTTTACAAATGGGGCATTGGCCAATTTTGCGAGCCGTCGCGCAATTTCGGTTTTGCCAACCCCGGTCGGTCCGATCATCAGGATATTTTTCGGAAGAACCTCTTCGCGCATCTGGCCTTCAAGCTGCTGTCTGCGCCAACGATTGCGAAGCGCAATGGCAACGGCACGTTTGGCATCGTTTTGCCCGATGATATAGCGGTCAAGTTCTGAAACGATTTCACGTGGTGAAAAATTTGTCATTAAATTAATTGCTTTCCAATTTTTGTCAGGAGGACTGGTACTGCATGATCACACAGTCCGAGGTGTTTTTGTTGTAAGCGGCTATTTTCCGAAAACCTGCTTTTTCATATGCTTTCACCGCGCGGTGATTAACTGGGTCAGGATCAATCAGAATTGTTTCATGACCTAATGCCAAAAGTGCTGTGGTGAACTTTTTCAAAACCGCCGGGCCTATACCTTTTGACAGCTTACTGCTTTCACCAATGGAAAGATCCACGCCGATTGCTTCACGGGGCAGATCCTTCAGCCACGGATTTTGAGATATCCAACTGGGATTTTGGTGGTGCCCAACATGCCAATATTGAATGTATCCTGCCGGTTCATCATCAACAAAAAAAATGAATGGGCAGGTGGTGTCTTTGCCTTCTATCATATCACAAATATTACCAAGTTCATTATCGGGCTCACCCCACCAATCGCGCCAGTGCTGGTTTTCCATCCAGCGCTTGAGCATCGGAAGATCTTCAACGCTGACTGGTTTGAATCGGATATCCACAATGTCTACTCGCTCGTTGAATCCATTATTTCAAGCACCACATTGTTGTTGGTATAGATGCAAATTTCTCCGGCTATTTGCATCGCTTTTCGGGCGATGTCTTCTGCATTCATTTCGGTGTCTGCAAGTGCCCGCGCGGCCGATAGAGCATAATTTCCGCCGGAACCGATTGCCATAATACCGCCTTCAGGCTCCAATACGTCACCATTGCCGGTTACACAAAGTGTTATATCCTTATCAGCGACCAACATCATTGCTTCGAGATTACGCAAATACTTGTCTGTGCGCCAATCCTTTGCCAGTTCGACGCAAGCTCGCATCAACTGCTCAGGATATTGCTCCAGTTTCTTTTCCAGGCGATCAAGCAAGGTAAAAGCATCAGCTGTTGCTCCAGCGAACCCGGTAATCACCTGACTGTCCTTGCCGATCCTGCGAACTTTTCTGGCGTTACCCTTCATCACTGTATTGCCCAGACTAACCTGTCCGTCACCGGCAATAACAACCTTGCCGTTTTTCCGAACAGTTACGATGGTTGTTGAATACATCGTATCGGGTCTGTGTTGCTCGTTCATCATGGTCTCCAATAAGGTTTGTCGCACTTATTTATGTGTTCTTGCCAGCGTTGCAAGATGTAGATCTATCGGGAATGGGTTGGGCCTGGAACCTTATGGTTAACATAGCTGTTATGGCTTTCGTAACATTGCAGTGATATATGCCTGCCATCAAACATGTTTTAAGTGAGTATGATCAATGGCAAAAACCAACGCCGCCGCCCGTACAGCGAAATTGTCCCGCAATACCAAAGAGACAGATATCTCCGTTGAGATCAATCTCGATGGCACCGGCAAATATGACATTCAAACCGGGATTGGTTTTTTTGATCATATGTTGGATCAACTTTCGCGTCATTCTCTTATCGATATGAAAATAAGAGCTAAAGGCGATTTGCATATCGATGATCACCACACGGTGGAAGACACGGGGATTGTTTTGGGTCAGGCCTTAGCAAAGGCTCTTGGCGATCGCGCGGGTATCAACCGATATGCTTCCATTGATCTGGCAATGGATGAGACCCTGACAAGGGCAGCGCTGGATGTTTCAGGACGTCCCTTTTTGATCTGGCAGGCAGAGTTTTCACGGCCAAAAGTCGGAACATTTGATACTGAACTCTTTCGGGAGTTTTTTCAGGCTTTTTCGCAAAACGCCGGAATCACTTTACACGTGACCAATCACTATGGTGAAAACAATCATCATATTGCCGAAACCTGTTTCAAGGCAGTTGCCCGGGCTTTGCGCCAGGCAATAGAGATCGATCCGCGCCAAATCGGAGCCATTCCTTCGACCAAAGGTTCCCTGCTGGGTTAACAGGATAAAGATCTACGCTCCAAAGTTTTGATGATCTGATGCTTGGCAATTGCCTGTTTCGCGTTTAAACCCCAATTTAAAGAATTTAGCGGTTATTGAAACGGCAATTTGAAATGGCGATTTTCGAGATTTATCAAAACGGTAATGGCTCCCAGGTCGAATTCGAGCGCGATAAAACCCCGATCTGGGCGCTTATCGTGCCTGCTATATGGCTGTTTTATCACCGTCTTTGGTATGTTCTTGGGGTCTATCTGATTATCTCGATAGCCATTGCCAGTCTGGCAAATACCCAATGGTCCGTTGTTGCGGGTATTCTTTCATTTATTCCCGGAATTTATGTTTTCCTTGAAGGTCAGAATTTTTTGGCATCAAAACTGGAAAGAGCCGGATTGATGCTTGTTGATCTGGTTGAAGCGGACAATCTGGAAAATGCTGAACTGAAATGGTTTTCTCGTCAAACTGAGACAATGCCTCTAAACCGGGAAAATAGCACAGAGCTTCAGTCACCCCCCAAAACAGTCTGGCCAAAAACGAATTCGAAACCGGACGACAATCCTGAATTTGGTTTATTCGCCACAGATTAAATCAGAGCGGCATTCAAGAAGAGTAATTGATGAACATCGCCATTATCGACTACGGATCAGGCAATCTGCATTCGGCTGGAAAGGCTTTTGAACGTGCTGTTCAAGAGGCTGGTTTACCTTTCAAGGTTAATGTCACCGCAAAGGCCAGTGAAGTTGCCAGCGCTGATCGCATTGTTCTGCCCGGTGTAGGCGCTTATGCCGATTGCCGCGCCGGATTGAATGGTGTTTCGGGAATGGTTGATGCCTTGAATGAGGCGGTAATCCAAAAGGCCCGCCCGTTCCTCGGCATTTGTGTCGGTACACAATTGATGGCGGACCGTGGCCTTGAAAAAACAACCACCAAAGGCCTCGGCTGGATCTCTGGCGATGTGGTCGAAATCACTCCAAATGACTTAAGTTTGAAAATCCCTCAAATCGGCTGGAACACGCTGGATCCACAACAAGAACATCCAATTCTAGATGGCATTCCAACAGGCAAAGATGGTTGGCATGCCTATTTTGTACATTCCTATCATATAGCTGCAACGAAAGCAGAAGAGCTTATAGCAACCGCCGAATACGGCGGACCTGTCACAGCTATTGTCGGACGTGACAACATGGTGGGAACCCAGTTCCACCCGGAAAAAAGCCAGAAACTTGGGCTAGCCCTAATTACCAATTTTCTCAAATGGAAGCCCTAGTTTATGAGTAAAATTCTTTTTCCGGCAATTGATCTCAAGGATGGCCAGTGCGTCAGGCTTAAACTTGGCGATATGGATCAAGCGACGATCTATAATGATAGCCCTGCCGCTCAGGCCAAAGCATTTGAAGATCAGGGTTTTGAGTGGCTTCATGTGGTGGATTTGAATGGGGCCTTTGCTGGAGAATCAGTCAATGGCGCAGCAGTAGAAGCAATCCTCAAGGCAACGAAAAACCCGATTCAATTAGGTGGTGGCATTCGCACACTGGATCATATTGAAAGCTGGCTTTCAAAAGGCTTGAGCCGAGTGATTTTGGGTACTGTTGCTGTACGGGACCCGGATCTGGTTTTTGATGCCTGCAAAAAATTTCCTGGGCATATCGCTGTAGGGATTGATGCCAAAGGCGGTAAAGTTGCAGTTGAAGGCTGGGCCGAAGCGTCGACTTTGGGCGTTGTCGAGCTTGCCAAGAAATTTGAAGACGCGGGTGTGTCGGCAATTATCTATACCGATATCGATCGCGATGGCGTGCTTACGGGGATCAACTGGGAATCAACCATCGACCTTGCCGACTCTGTTTCCATACCGGTGATTGCATCTGGCGGTTTGGCCTCCATAGCAGACGTGGTTCGTATGACCATGCCAGATGCATCAAAACTGCAAGGCGCTATTACAGGCCGCGCTTTATATGATGGAAGGCTTGATCCAGTAAAAGCGCTGGCGGTTTTGAAGGGTAATCACTCATGAGCCACAAAGCCCGGGTAATCCCTTGTACTGATGTGAAGGATGGCCAGCTCTGCCCGCAGCAGCTTTGCTGCGAGGACAGGCAATCTACTAGAATTTCGCGGCAAGGATTTTTATCATGACTCTCAAAGCCCGGGTAATCCCTTGTCTTGATGTGAAGGATGGCCGTGTTGTCAAAGGTGTTTCCTTTGTAGATCTGATCGATGCCGGCGATCCGGTGGAAGCGGCAAAAGCCTATGATGCAGCTGGTGCAGACGAATTGACCTTTTTGGACATAACCGCTTCGTCTGACAATCGCGGCATCATCTTTGATGTGGTCCGCGAAACTGCCGAACATTGTTTCATGCCGGTGACGGTAGGTGGCGGTGTGCGGGAAGTTCAGGACATTCGTAATCTTCTCAATGCAGGCGCTGACAAAGTCTCTATCAACACAGCAGCCGTTAAACGGCCGGAATTTGTGCGTGAAGCGGCTGACAAATTTGGCGATCAGTGCATCGTTGTGGCGATAGACGCAAAGAAAGTGTCTGCCGATAATGAAGAAGATCGCTGGGAGATTTTTACCCATGGTGGCCGGGAACCAACCGGGATTAATGTAATAAATTTTGCAAAACAGGTTGTATCGCTGGGAGCAGGAGAGATTTTGCTGACTTCCATGGATCAGGATGGACAAAAAAACGGCTATGATCTGGCTTTGACAAAGGCTGTTGCCGACAGTGTACGCGTCCCGGTCATTGCGTCTGGCGGTGTCGGCAATCTCGACCATTTGGTTGATGGCATCAAGTCAGGTCACGCAGCAGCGGTGCTGGCTGCCTCAATTTTCCATTTTGGAACTTATACCATAGGACAGGCAAAACAGCATATGCAAAGGGCCGGAATTCCAGTAAGACTGGATTAATCTCTATTTGCAGTGCCTGAAGCGGGAAACCGAAACATGACAAGATTTACTCTGAACACGCTTGAAAAAGTGATTGCCGAGCGCGCTGCGGTCACCGATGGTTCATCTTATACCGCAACACTAATTTCTTGTGGCATTGAAAAATGCGCCCAAAAAATGGGTGAAGAAGCCGTCGAAGCGGCAATCGCCGCCGCTGTCAGGGATCGCAAGGAACTGACAAAAGAAGCGGCAGATTTGCTCTATCACTTGCTGGTGGTTTTAAAAGCCAGCAATATTCCTCTCAAGGAAATAATGGCTGAACTTGACCGGCGGACTAACCAGTCCGGAATTGCTGAAAAGGCATCACGCTCTGTGTCGACACTCTCCAAAGCAGCAGGCGCGAAAACTGCTAGGAAACCGGCCCGCATTGCCCCGGCCAAATCGGCCTCCAAATCCGGTATCCGCAAAGCCCCGCAGAAAAAATAACTGCCAATCCGGCTGGATTTTCAATGACCAGAGTAATTAACAAGAAGGTCGCAACGAGTTTGAAAACACGAACAAAGCAAGCGCCTTCAAAAATCGATTTCTGGACAGCTGCTGATAAAAAGAACGATGATCTGCTCTCTCCGCACCGGGTTTTTACCGCTAAACAATGGGCAAAGTTCAGAGCTGATACGCCGCTGACCCTCACTGAAGAAGAAATCACCAGACTTCGATCGCTGGATGATCCGGTTTCAATTGATGAAGTTCGGCGCATTTATCTCTCGGTTTCAAGGTTGCTGTTTTCCCATGTGGAATCGAGTATTTCATTGTTTCGCCAGCGCAGTCGCTTTCTGTCTTTGAGAGGACAAAAAACGCCCTTCATCATTGGTGTCGCCGGATCAGTTGCCGTTGGTAAATCAACCACTGCCCGCATATTGAAAGAGCTGATGGCTCGTTGGCCGGAAAGTCCAAAGGTTGATCTGGTCACAACCGATGGTTTCTTGTTGCCGAATGCCAAATTGCGGCGCAACAAAATGATGAACAAAAAGGGATTCCCCGAAAGCTATGACATCGCAGCGGTTTTGAAATTTCTTTCGGAGATCAAAGCTGGCCAAAGAAAGGTCAAAGCTCCGCAATATTCACATTTGACCTATGATGTATTGCCCGGGCAGCATCAGATAATAGACAGGCCAGATATTTTGATTTTTGAGGGCATCAATGTATTGCAGTCCCGCGATATGCCAAAAGACGGTAAGGCCATTCCGTTTGTGTCGGATTTCTTTGATTTTTCAATTTACATCGATGCAGAAACAAAGAACATCGAGAAGTGGTATGTGGATCGTTTCATGCGATTGCGCGAGACCGCATTTACAAATCCCGAGTCCTTTTTTCACCGCTATTCGAAAGTCACAGAAGAGACGGCACGAACCATTGCCAATGAACTTTGGACCGAGATTAATCTGGTGAATCTAAAACAGAATATTCTGCCGACAAGACCTCGGGCAGATTTGTTGCTGAAAAAGGGTCCGGACCACCTCATTGAACAGGTGGCCTTGCGCAAGCTTTAAGTGCCAGGCTGACTAAATTTCATACCTAATCTTAACTTTTTTTCAGTATGTCTCTTGTTGAAGTTTCCAATGGGAGTGTGATGAGTGAAGACGCTGGATTACCTTAAAGAGCGGATCATGTTACAGGTATTTGTGGTCCTGGCTTGGGTAACGACCTATGTCTTGAGCCTGCCTTCTTCCATAAATGTAGACTATGCCTCCTTTCAGCCCGTCCTTGTCATCAGCACCTTTTTATATTTTCTTGCAGGCATCTGTATATGGAGAGATATTCGATACATTGGCATAGGAAGTGAGGTTCTGGCGGCTGGTGTTATGATGATGATACCGATCCTAATTTCTACTTATCTTGCTATATCCCTGAATATGCCATTGGCCGATAAAGAGTTGATCGTCATGGACGATGCGCTTGGGTTCAATTGGTTTGAATTGATACACCTGGTAAACACGACCCCTTGGCTTGAAAATATTTTGTCAAAGGCCTATTCGTCATTTGCCTTTCAGCTGTCATTAATTCCGATATTGCTGGTTGCTTTTGGAAAGGTAAAACGGGCCTGCGCATTTGTTGCTGCCTATGGTCTTCTGTGCTTTATTTCCAGTCTTATCGCGATTTGGTATCCGGCGTTGGGCACATTTACAATGTATGGCGTTAGTCAGGCTGATGTCCCTAACATTAAGGCTGTGTTTGGTTTCCTGTTCTTGGAAGACTTTAATGCGGTTCGTACCGGTGCCGAATTTACCTTGCGGCTTGATGGTGCGTCGGGAATTATTACCTTTCCCTCAGTCCATGCGGCAGTAGCATGCCTATGTATCTGGGCCATGTGGGAAAATATTTATGCCCGTTTTCCATTCCTGATCTTGAATCTGTTTATGAATCTTTCTGCGATCACCCATGCCAATCACTATCTTGTCGACATCATAGCCGGAGCTGGCATTGCAGCATTGACCGTTGCTGTGGTGACGCCAATATTTATGGGTTATCGGATGGTCGGCTTCAAGCCAAATTTGTCGCACGCCCAGCCTATGGCTTCGTAACCCGCCTGAGGGTCAGATTGATGCGACCACCATTTTTCAAAAGCGTCGAAGTATCGGGGTAAATCCGATCAACGCCGTGGAAGGCCATACGTGATTTTCCGGTAAGAATAACCGCATCACCACTTTGAAGTTTGAAAGAAGTCGTTCTTCCTGAACGGGTATTTTCACCTAATCGGAACAGGCAGCTATCACCTAACGAAATTGAAACGACAGGCGCTTCAAAATCACTTTCATCGCGATCTTGATGTAGTCCCATTTTTGCGGTTTCTTCGTAAAAATTGATCAAACAGGCTTCTGGTAGGTGATTGTATCCGGATATATCTTTCCAGATATCCATGATCTCAGAAGGTATGATCGGCCAACTCTTTCCGGTTTTTGGATGATTGGTTTGATAGCGATATCCCTTTTCCTTATCCGTTACCCAGCCCAAATCACCGCAATTGGTCATGCGAACAGACATGGGTTTGCCAGTTTTTGGCATCAAAGGTACAAATAGTGGGGCGTCCTCGACAATGCGTCTTACGACTTCCACCAGCGCGATTTGCTTTTCGCGCGGCAGATAGCCTGGAATCCATTTTGCACCATTGGGCAGCACTTGCATTTTGTTGGTCCTGAACAGGATTAAATGGAAGTTTTAGGGCGAAATATACCTAACACACAGGAGAAATTCCAAGACAAAGGCGATTTTTATCGAAACTTGGAAAGATTCCTTGGCACAAATCCTTGCACCGCTTGCTTACCCTCCTTATATACGCCGCAACGCTTCGAAACACTAATATGTGTTTGGAGCAAAAACCGGAAATATTCCACCAGGTTCTGTCCATCAATGCCGGCTCATAAATTTGAATTCGAGCCATATGGGTTGGGTCAGTTCGCTAAAAGGAGAGATTAAAATGGCTAAAGTGATCGGTATCGATCTTGGCACCACCAATTCCTGCGTTTCAGTCATGGATGGTAAGGAGCCGAAAGTAATTGAAAACGCTGAAGGTGCGCGTACAACTCCTTCAATTGTTGCATTCACCGAAGATGGTGAGCGTCTTGTGGGTCAACCTGCAAAACGTCAGGCAGTAACCAATCCTGAAAATACTCTTTTTGCAGTCAAGCGCCTGATCGGCCGCCGTTTTGATGACAAGGCTGTCAAAAAAGACCAAAAGCTTGTTCCCTTTGAAATTGTCAAAGCCGATAACGGCGACGCTTGGGTAAAAGCTCAAAACGAAGAATATTCCCCTTCACAAGTTTCTGCGATGATCCTTCAAAAAATGAAGGAGACCGCAGAGTCTTATCTTGGAGAAAAAGTAACTCAGGCAGTTATTACTGTTCCTGCTTACTTCAACGATGCCCAGCGTCAAGCTACCAAGGATGCAGGCAAGATTGCCGGTCTTGAAGTTCTTCGTATCATCAATGAACCAACAGCTGCGGCCCTTGCTTATGGCCTCGACAAGAATGATGGCAAAACCATTGCTGTTTACGACCTTGGCGGCGGTACATTCGACGTTTCCGTGCTGGAAATCGGCGATGGCGTTTTTGAAGTTAAATCAACCAATGGCGATACATTCCTCGGTGGTGAAGACTTCGACATGACTTTGGTTGATTATCTTGCTGCTGAGTTCAAGAAGGATCAGGGCGTTGATCTGAAAAAAGACAAAATGGCTTTGCAGCGCCTGAAAGAGGCCGCTGAAAAAGCCAAGATCGAATTGTCTTCTGCAACCCAGACTGAAATCAACCTTCCATTCATCACGGCAGATTCATCTGGTCCAAAACACATGACCATGAAGCTGACACGTTCGAAGTTCGAATCTCTTGTAGATGATTTGATCAAGCGTACCGTCAAGCCGATGCAGGACGCGTTGAAGGATGCGGGCCTCAAAGCAGGCGAGATCGACGAAGTTGTTCTCGTTGGCGGTATGACCCGTATGCCAAAGGTTCAGCAAGTTGTTAAAGAGTTCTTTGGTAAAGAACCACATAAGGGTGTGAACCCGGATGAAGTTGTTGCCATGGGCGCAGCTATTCAGGCTGGCGTTTTGCAGGGCGATGTGACCGATGTTCTGTTGCTGGATGTGACACCGTTGTCTCTTGGTATCGAGACACTTGGTGGCGTATTCACCCGCTTGATCGATCGTAACACAACCATTCCAACCAAGAAGAGCCAGACCTTCTCTACAGCTGACGACAATCAGTCTGCAGTGACGATCCGCGTTTCTCAAGGTGAGCGTGAAATGGCTGCAGATAACAAAATGCTGGGCCAGTTTGATCTGGTTGGCATTCCATCTGCACCACGCGGTGTTCCGCAAATCGAAGTTACCTTCGATATTGATGCCAATGGTATCGTGAACGTGTCTGCTAAAGACAAAGGCACTGGTAAAGAGCAGCAAATCTCGATCAAGGCTTCCGGCGGCTTGTCCGATGAGGAAGTTGAACAAATGGTCAAGGATGCTGAGGCAAATGCCGGCGTGGACAAAGAGCGCCGCGAGCAGGTTGAAGCCAAGAACCAGGCCGAAGCGATGGTCCACTCAGCTGAGCAGTCATTGAAAGAACATGGCGACAAAGTTTCGGAAGAAGATAAAGCCGATATCGAAACTGCAATTGTTGATTTGAAAGCATCTCTTGAAGGTGGTTCTGCCGAAGACATCAAGGCAAAATCGGAAATCTTGGCAACAGCAACCATGAAAATGGGTCAGGCGATTTATGAGGCTTCTCAAGAAGAAGCTGCCGCTGCAGACGCCGCCGCAGACGCTGCAAAAGAAGATCGCGATGAAGACATTGTGGATGCTGATTTTGAAGAAGTCGATGAAGACGATGAGAAAAAGTCTGCTTGATTTGCGAGCTTTATGAAAAAATAACAAACGGCAGCTGCAATGGCAGTTGCCGTTTTCGTATCAAACGAAGGTATGTTTCCGGCTCCGGGGTCTATAACAAAAAATGTCCAAAACAGATTATTATGAGCTTCTTGGCGTTGAACGCGGTGTAGACGAAAAAGCACTGAAGTCAGCTTTTCGCAAAATGGCGATGAAGCACCATCCAGATCGTAATCCAAACGATCCGTCAGCTGAAGCAAAATTCAAGGAAATTGGTGAAGCATACGAGGCCCTTAAAGATCCTCAAAAACGCAGTGCCTATGATCAATATGGTCATGCTGCATTTGAACAGGGTGGGCCTGGCGGAATGGGTGGCGCAGGCTTCGGCGGAGGCGGCTTCTCCGATATTTTTGAAGACCTGTTTGGCGAAATGATGGGTGGCCGTGGTGGAAGACGTTCATCGGGCGGGCGTGAGCGGGGTGCTGATCTTCGCTATAATATGGAAATCACCCTGGAAGAGGCCTGGGAAGGCAAAGCAGCCGAAATTTCTGTTCCAACAGCGATGACCTGCGAGACCTGTACAGGTACTGGCTCAAAACCCGGTTCAAGTCCCAAACAATGTGCAACCTGTTCCGGCTCCGGGCGGGTTCGCGCGGCATCGGGCTTCTTTTCTATTGAGCGTACTTGCCCCCAATGTCAGGGCAGGGGTGAGGTTATCTCTGATCCTTGCGGCACCTGCCGCGGACAGGGACGCGTTACCAAAGAACGCTCCTTATCGGTCAATATTCCGGCAGGAATTGAAGACGGTGTAAGGATTCGAATTGGCGGTGAAGGCGAAGCAGGTGCGCGAGGCGGTCCGTCCGGCGATTTGTATATTTTTATTACCGTCAAACCTCACCAATTTTTCCAGCGCGACGGCGCTGATCTTTATTGCCGTATCCCGATCTCCATGATCACAGCCTCCTTGGGGGGCCAATTTGAAGTGGCGACTTTGGATAATTCAAAATCACGGGTGAAGGTTCCTGAGGGAACTCAAACCGGAAAGCAGTTTCGCTTGAAGGGAAAAGGCATGCCGGTCATGCGCTCTTCAGAGTTTGGTGATTTGTATATTCAGGTGGCGGTGGAAACTCCGCAAAAACTGACCAAACGCCAGCGTGAGTTATTAGAAGAATTTGAAGAGATTTCAGGAGATCACAACAATCCTGAGTCCACCGGATTCTTTTCGCGAATGAAAAGCTTTCTTGACGGCTTGGCAGATTAACGCTCAAATCGGGCAGGAGACGTCAATGGTTGAAACGCCGACCTTTAGAGACAGACTGGCAAATGATATTCGGTTTTTGAAAGGTTGGGTGAAACAACCCAAATCTACCGGCTCGATCACGCCAACCAGCAAACAGGCTGCGGATTTGATGGTCTCTCTGATCCCGGGCAATGGTACTTTGCCGGTCCTGGAGCTTGGCCCTGGAACCGGGCCAATCACCAAGGCAATTCTACAGGCAGGTATATTGCCCGAAGAAATTGTATCCATAGAATTCAACAAAGAGTTTTGTGATCATCTGAAAAAAACCTATCCGGACGTCAACTTCATTCAGGGTGATGCTTTCGATCTGAAGGAATCATTAAATGAATTCGAAGGGCAGAAGTTTCGTGCGATTTTGAGCGGGCTTCCGCTACTTAATTTTCCTGCCTCCCGGCGTGAGAAATATGTTGAAGACGCTCTGGGTTGGCTTTCCCCCGGCGCCCCATTGATCCAATTATGCTATGGTCCGCGACCCCCGGTCAAATCAAAGCCCGGTGTATTTTCTGTCACGCCAAGCAAATGGATCCTTTCCAATGTGCCTCCTGCACGTTTTTGGGTATATACAGCTGATCAGTGGGAAAAATTGAAGAGGTAACTTGTGCAAAGAAAACCTGAAATTCTCATCCTTGCCGGTTCAATCCGTTCTGGATCTTTCAGCCAGCAAGTGGCCGATGCCTATGCAAGTGAATTGGTCATGCATGAATGTGATATCACGCGCATTACCTTGGCCGATTACCCTTTGCCGATCATGGATGAAGATTTGGAAAAGGAAAAAGGCGTCCCGGAAAACGCAAAAAAACTGGCTCGCCTGTTTCATAAACATAACGGCGTAGTAATCGTAAGCCCTGAATATAATGGGTCCCTTCCACCATTGCTGAAGAATGCCATCGATTGGATTAGCCGGGTATCCAATGATGGTGAAAAACAATTGAAGCCTTTCAAGGGAAAGTGGGCCGCCATTGCAACGTCATCACCCGGGGTCATGGGCGGCATATCCTGCATCAAACATTTGCGCGAAATCTTGACCCGTATCGGCATGGAAGTTATCAGCGATCAACTTGCGGTCGGAAATGCCATGAAAGCCTTTGACAATAAAGGTCATTTTTCCGATGAACGGGTGCGTTCCATGCACAAAAATGCCTGCACTTCCTTGGTTGAAAAAGCCAGTTTGCTGGGGTAATTGGCTTTTATCAAAATCCGCTCGGGAAATTCCTATGCCATCCATTAACAAGCCAACAAATGCCCGGAACAGATTGATACTTGCTCTCGATGTCCCCACCATTGAAGAGGCAAGAACAATAATAGAAGAGCTTGGCGATAGCGTATCGTTTTTCAAGATCGGCCATCAACTTGCCTTTGTAGGCGGATTGGAACTGGCGCGCGACCTCAAAGCTTCCGGCAAACATGTATTTTTGGATATGAAGCTGCTTGATATCGACAATACCATTGAAAAAGGCGTTTCCAATATAGCGAAAATGAACATCGATATGCTGACGTTACACGCTTATCCAAAGGCGATGCGGGCGGCGGTTAAGGCAGCACAGGGTACCGATCTTTGTTTGTTGGGTGTAACAGTGCTCACTTCCATGGATCAATCGGATCTGGAAGAGGCCGGATATCACGATGATCCGAAAAACCTTGTCTTGAAACGCGCCAGACAAGCTTTTGACGCAGGGATGGGCGGCATTGTCTGCTCAGGTGAAGAGGCAAACGAGGTTCGCCAAATCATTGGCCCTGATATGGCGCTGGTCACTCCGGGCATCCGGCCTGCTGGCGCAGCGGCAGGAGATCAAAAGCGCGTCATGACACCAGGCGCTGCAATAAAAGCCGGCTCGTCTCATCTGGTAATCGGACGGCCAATCCTTGCGGCAAGTGACAAAAAAGCTGCTGCAGACAATATTGTGTCTGAGATTAAGTCTGCTCTTAAGGCTTAACCACTCAATTTATGTATATCTTTCAATGCCTTGTAGATTGATTACGCATTTGTAATCTCTTCGGAAGGTCAGATTTCTTGATTCTCAGCCTTTTAATTCCTACCTTTATTGTAGGCGGCAACAGCTCGTCTACGATTGCCAAAATGGCCCGAAACGAAAAGCGTTTTCTTATGTCATGAAA
>JBAUHS010000074.1:0-3208 GCA_049680405.1 Salaquimonas sp.
GCCGAAAAGAGCATTTGGCGGATCTGAATAGGGAGGGTCGCCAGCGTTTGCTTGATCGAAGGTTTAACCCTTGGGCGCCAATATCGAGCATAGACATTACCGATAATCGTTTTGCCATGGGCATAGGCGATTAGAGGAATGCGATGATTTGCAAGTGCCTCTTTGTAAGGCGTTGGGTTTCCCAGCAGATCATAGACAGCGAATTTGTTGTCGATGCACCAGATAATAGCGTCTTCCAGCAACAGCTTACCTGGTGAAAATTCTGCCATGGACCATTCATAACTGCCCAAGAAGCTGTAGTAGTGATCCTTGCGCCAAAATCCGATTTCAATGGCAATGGGTTTATTGTCGAGCAGCAATACAAAGGCGATTGCACCCGATTGGCTTCCCACATCGGCGCCGAGCTCACCGAGCATACGCTTCATGCGGCTGTCGGAAATCTTGCCGCTTGGTTTGCCAGTGTTTTCAAGCCAAATCCGTTTTTGCTCCAATGCGATTTCGCAAAATTTCTGAAAAGAAGGATCATGGCCATCTACAACGCATAAACTTACATTACCTTTGCTTTCCAATTTGCGCCGTTTGCGATTTCGGCTTTTGCGCTGTGGCCGGGTTAAACTGGCCCGATACGCATCGCCATCTTCGAATTCTTTTAGAGAAATGGCACAGGCATAGCTTTGATTGCTTGAATAGCAGTGTTCTGCATCCAGGCTTGTGTTCAGCGGCGAACCTTCGACCATATGATCCAGATAAATTGTATCGCAGTTGGCATTTCTGGATATCAATTTGACGCATTCGCGCAACTCGGTTTTGTTCAGTAGATCAGGATCCAACAATATCTTGGCATATTGGATCATCGGCTCCCCAAGAAAGCGAAGTACTTTGACAACTCTTTTTCGGTTTTCGATAACAAGCGGAAGAATTGCTGCTAATTGACCATTTCGTCGAATGAACGCTATATGCAGGGAACCGCCATAGCTTAGCGCCTGCGGAGCGAAGATACGGCACCACTTTTCACACCAATCATAGCATTGAAAGTAGGAAAGGGGATCGTGAACTTTGCCTTCGAATTTCAGCCATTCCTTACGCGCGGCGTAAAGCTGATCCAAATCATAGATGATTTCGATACCAATTTCCTTGGACTTCAGTTTGTTACTGAAAAAGTTGCCGAATGATTTTTGTTGCATCACTTATCCTCTCTGATCGAAGATAAAACTGACCAAGATACAAGTTTCAACAATTTGTGCCAAGTAAGCTTAACATCTGGCATTTGATTAAAACTTTAATCAATCACCCGCTTCCGGTATTTTTCGATACATTATGTGGGTAATTGTTAAAATCTTTAGGCGGAATTGCGGTTCTTCACCCAAAGCACGAACGGGATCGTCACCAGATACATGGTGATGCCGTAGACGCCCGATGGCAGGGAATAGGCGTTGAGTCCGTCCGCATTGGCAAGGATTAGCGCGCCGACGGTGATGCCAAGCGTGGCGTTTTGAATGCCCGTTTCAATGGCAACGGTTTTGACCTCTTGCCCTGTAAGGCCCGCCATCCGCGCAATGCCGCCCCCAAGCAGCAGCAATATGATATTCAGCGCGATCAGGGCAGGGCCAAGCGTTGGCAGATTGCTGATGAACAAATCCCAATTGGTTGCCAGCGCCGCCACAACGATGATGACGAATAGCACAGTCGCAACGCGGGACATGATTGGCTCGGCTCTTTCAGCGAAACCAGTCGCGATATGGCGAACGGCAACGCCGATCAGGACAGGAACGGCGGTTATCAGGAACATTGAGACAGCAAGGCTGGTCACATTTACTTCAGGCGCTTCAGCTCCCATGAAATGGCCAATGGAAAACGCCACCATCAGCGGAACTGTGACGATGGAAACAAGGCTGATCACGCCTGTCAGCGTAACCGATAGTGCCACATCGCCATGGGCAAGTTTTGCCAGAATATTGGAGGTAACGCCGCCCGGGCAAAGGGAAAGGATAAACATGCCAACGGCTAATTCACCTTTAATGCCGAAGAGCATAATCAAAGCGAAGGCGATCAGCGGCAGCAATACGATTTGCCCAATGGCGCCAATGGCAAAGGCTTTTGGCTGTACCAGCACGCGCTTGAAATCGCCAATCGTCAGGCCAAGGCCCAAAGCAAACATGATGATTGCCAGCGAAAGCGGCAAAAAGACCGTTAATAAAATTCCCATTATATTCCCCTCTAGAGTTTGGGGAAGACTAACGGCGAATATCAATTTTGCAACCGGACAAACGCCTAATGGCTTTTAGGGACTAAAGGCGAGGTGATGGTTTTCTAACGCGGTTTAACAACTACACCGTCCTTCGTGCCCATGATTATCATGCCTTTGGAGCCTGGAACAGTGACAGTTCGCTTATTTCCCTTGTCATCAACAAAAGTTGCCGTTTGTGTTTTACCGCTTCTATTGATTTGTACATTTCGCTCGCCGTTGGGCTTTGTCGCGCCCGACAAGTCCAGTTTCTGTTTTGGCGGTGTACAGTAATGTTCAACTTCTCGCATGGAATCATAGATTCCTTTGGCATGCCTGTTTGTCAGGTTGAAATCTTTAGCAAACTTTACAATCGGAATACGAAAACCGCCCTCAGCCTGATCATATTTTTCTGCATGCCGTTTATAAGTCAGCATTGCTTTATGCATATCCCAACCTTGTATGCGGGCGTTTACACTTAGATTGTCAGCAATACAGGCGCATCCGGTTTCAGCGCTAGCGGTAAGAAAATATTGATCGAAACGAACCAGTTCATTTCGGCAATGCATATAGTAATCGTTTTCTTCTGCTGAAAGTTGAAAGTCTGAACCGGAATAGGGTGTGCCATCATAAGCATTGCGCGGGTCACCCGCCACTTTGTTTCCAGTCACCTCTGAGATCAGATCACTTTGATAAATCCCCACAAGTCCAAAAACCACTACAGTTCCGGCAATCAGTTTTGTTAGTCCCATATTATCCCCACTATGCATTGCAATATTGGCGGAGAAGTTAAATCGAAACGGTTTCTAACAATTGAACGCAAGTCTTCATTTTCCGTTCAACCTTAACAAAAGATTAAGCACTCATTTTACAATTGAGAGAACCCCAAGGCATGACTGTCTTTTTCCCACTCGATTTTTCTTTGAAGCCTGCCTATATTCAAAACAGCAACCAATCAGGAGTTCTGGCAATGCTGGACGATGT
>JBAUHS010000075.1:0-28158 GCA_049680405.1 Salaquimonas sp.
GGCTTTGGTTCCACCACAGACTCAATGGATCCAGGCACTTATGAAAACAGCTTCATGACCTTTACCGGCTTCATGTATGGTAACTGTCTCACCGTCGTTGCAGCCAATGGTAAATTGGAGCCTGAGCTTGCTGAAAGCATTGAAGCGTCAGATGACGCCACCATGTGGACCTTCAAATTGCGCCCGGGCGTAACCTTCCACAATGGTAAAGAGCTTACCGGTGATGATGTTGCCGCTACGTTTGAATATCATATGGGCGAAGATTCCAAGTCAGCTGCCAAAGGTCTTCTTACGGCTGTAAAAAGCATCAAGGTTGATGGGTTGAACGTAACCTTCACGCTTGAAGCCCCGAATGCCGACTTCCCATATGTCGTAAGTGATTATCACCTGCTGATCCTTCCATCGAAAGACGGCAAGGTTGATCCAACAGCTGGTATCGGTACAGGCGCTTATGCGATTGACAAGTTTGAGCCAGGTGTTCGCACCATCGGTAAACGCAATGAGGGTTACTTCAAATCAGACGCAGCGTTTTTCGACAGTGTGGAAGTGATCTCTCTGCTTGATACCACAGCGCGCCAGAACGCGCTGATGAATGGCGAAGTGCATGTTGCCAACTCGCTTGATCCTAAAACCGTTGCGTTGATGGCTCGTAACCCGAACATCGAAATCATGGAAAAGACCGGTACGCTTCACTACACCTTCCCGATGCGTGTGGATGCTGCTCCGTTCGACAATTATGATCTTCGCATGGCGCTGAAACTTTCCGTGAACCGCCAGGAAATGGTCGACAAGATCCTTCTTGGTCATGGCGCGCTCGGCAATGATACACCGATCTCACCTGCAACGAGCTTTTATGCCGAATTGCCTCAACGTGAATTCGATCCTGAAAAAGCTGCAGAGCACTACAAAAAATCAGGCCATAGCGGCACGATCCAATTGTCCGCTTCTGATGCAGCCTTTGCCGGTGCCGTTGATGCAGCGCAGCTTCTTGCTGCCTCTGCTAAACAAGCAGGCATCGACATTGAAGTCGTTCGCGAGCCAAAGGATGGTTACTGGTCCAATGTCTGGAACAAAAAACCATGGTGTGCATGCTATTGGGGTGGTCGTCCAACATCAGACTGGATGTACTCTTCAGCCTATACCAATGACACCGAGTGGAACGATACAGCCTGGAAAACCGGCGCTGCGGCAGACCGCTTCAATGAATTGGTCGTGGCTGCCCGCGCAGAGCTTGATGAAAGCAAACGCGCTGCAATGTACAAGGAAACACAGGAAATCCTGCGCGACGATGGTGGTGCACTTATTCCAATGTTTGCAAACTACATTGCTGGTCTTTCCAACAAAATTGCTCATGGCCCTGATGTGGCTGCGAACTGGGAGTTGGATGGTGACCGCGCTTCTGAGCGTTGGTGGATGGCGTAAGCCAAACCCTGAATCGAAATTACAATCACGGCGGTGGAGCAATCCATCGCCGTTTTTATTTGACTTAGTTTATCGCTTATCTCCTGAGCTGCGCAGTCCCCTGAGCGATACGCTTCTTCAATACCGACTCGCGCCAGAAAACCAGCAGGCCCGATGTGAAAATCAATGCAATACCGCTCCAGGCAATGGCATCGGGAATTTCGTTAAAAATCGTGATGCCCCAGATAATGGCCAGCACGAGCGAAATATATTCAAAGGGCGCAATCGTTGCCGCCTCGCCCAATCGATAGGCTTGGGAAATTGTGTAACCGCCAATGGCGCTTGCTATGCCAAGCCCGATCATGATCCACCAGTCGGTGCTGGGTGGCCAGACCCAGGCACGCAGCAGAAAATCAATGGAAGGATCGCCAGTTCCGGCATAGCGCCCATCACCAAAAGAAAGGCCGATGGCCGCACTTACAATGATAAATGTCAGCTGAATATAAAACGCCATAGAGGATGCGTTATCTGTTGCGCCGAGTTTGCGGGTGAAAATATGCAGACCTGCATAACAAACCGCCGCAGCAAGTGGAAACAGACCAGCAAGCTGGAAGGAGGATGAGCCAGGCCTCAGCATGATGATCACGCCCAACAGCCCAGCGACAACTGCTGCCCACCGCCAAATGCCAACGCGCTCTTTCAAAAAGACAATCGAAAATAGGGTGATTACCATTGGCGAAACAAAGAAGATGGATGTGGCTTCAGACAGTGGCAATGCTGCTATGCCCATGAAGAACAAGGTATTGGCAGCCACCACAAACATCGCACGCATCAAATGCATGCCAATTCGTTTGGTCTTGAAATTGCTGAACCCACCCTCAAGGGGAACAAAAACCGCTAGTGTAAACAGTATCCCAACAGAGGCGCGAAACAGGACGATCTCATGAAGCGGATAATCGCCAGCCAAAAACTTGATGGCCATATCATTTAAAGAAAATGCAATTCCGGCAGTGATCGCGCAAAGGATAGGCACTACCGGATTTGATGCTAACTGAAGTTGGGCCAAAGGAGACGCCTTGTTATGAGGACTACATTCCGAGAAAAGACGTTAGCAACAAAGACTTGGAACCAAAACAAAAAAAGCCTCCGGCAAAACCGAAGGCTTTTTGAATATTTCTGGTGCGGTCGAGAAGACTCGAACTTCCACCCCGGTTAAAGGACAGCGACCTCAACGCTGCGCGTCTACCAATTCCGCCACGACCGCATGAGAAATATGAGCAGGCAATCTGCGTTGCTCGACTGGCGATGTAGCAAATGCTGCAGGGGTAAACAAGCGTAAGATTGGCAAAGCGCGATATTTTTTGTAAGCAAGGACAACCATTTTTTCAACGTCTCCTTTAAGGCTTTTGAATATCTGGCTACCTTTTGAAAAACCCGATGGTAACCACCCTGTGACCTCTTCCAATCAACCAAACCGCGAAACGCTCGACACATCGATGTTGCCCCGGGAGGCGTCGTCTCCAGTGTGTTGGGAAATCGCTGATAGGCCGGTCGAATACGAAGTCGCCGTGGAGCGAATGGAAACACTTGCGAGTAAAATACGACTGGGAGAGGCGCCTGAAACCGTATGGCTGGTCGAGCATCCGCCGTTATATACAGCGGGGACAAGCGCAAATGATACAGACCTGATTTCCCATAACCGTTTTCCGGTTCACCAGACCGGGCGTGGCGGCGAATATACGTATCATGGCCCCGGTCAGCGCGTTGCCTATGTGATGCTTGATCTGACCAGGCGGCGGCAAGACGTTCGAGCCTATGTGGCAGCATTGGAGGCCTGGATCATCGCCACACTTGATGATTTCAACATTACAGGTGAACGGCGGGAAGACCGTGTCGGCGTATGGGTCAAGCGCCCTGAAAAATCCCACTTGTCAGACGGAACTCCGCGCGAAGATAAAATTGCTGCTATAGGCATCCGACTTCGAAAATGGGTGAGCTTTCACGGCATCTCGATCAATATTGATCCGGATCTGGAACATTTTTCCGGGATTGTACCCTGCGGCGTTCAGGGACATGGCGTGACGAGCCTAGTAGATCTTGGTTTACCTGTCACCATGGCCGATCTTGATCTTGCGCTTGAGCGCAATTTTCAAACGATTTTCGGCGAAATTTTAAAAGGGTGTTAGGGTCTGGACACAACTGGGCAAGGAAAAACCGGGACTAGCCCGGTTTAAACGATACATTTTTGATAGTCAGGCGACCTGAGACATCATCTCAAGCAATTTGGGATCAATGCTTCCACTTTCCTTGCGGATGAACTCCAGAAGCGCGCGCTCATTGGTGTTAGCTGCGCCATCACGTTTAATCCGCTCGATCAACCAGGATGCCTCTGCCGTGTCAATCGCCTCTGCGCTGGCATTGGTATTGGCAAAGCGATCATTCTTTTCTTTCCAGGCCCGTTCCATCTGAACATGGGAGGATGTAAAGACGTCTTCGAAAAAGCCTGATGTGAAAATGTTCGCAGCACCAGAAACGATATCGCCCAGCATGCCAGTTACATCTTCCTCGGTATCTTCCAACCATTCCTGACGGGCAAGCGCTGCAGCTCTTGAAGGGGCCGATGGCGCTGAAATTGACATGAGATAATTGGCCGTAGCGCGAACAAACAGATCCTGCCAAGCCGGGTGACTTTGCGCCGGGTCGGTTCGCTCATTCAAATCAAACAGAATTTCCGCCTCCTGTTTGCTGATCGAAAGGCCATTGCTGCCACCAGCGGCATAAAGGATAGTCCGCAATAGTTCGACCTCAGCTTCACCAATCACCCCTTTTGTAAGATTCATGGATTTGGCCAGCGGACCACTTCCCTCGATCACTGCATAGGCGACTTGTGCCAATGCAAACTGAACAAGAGCTGCAGGGCAATCATTTGCCTTTGCCACTACCCGAACCAGAAGCTCAAGCTCGGACGCGCTATCAACCACACCATCATGCGATATTCTATTCACCAGCCATTGGGCGTTGGCATTGCTGACATAACCGCGAGGCTCTGCCTGCTGAACTGTATAATCCGTCATGGCTTCGACGAAAAATTCGTTCCACTCAGCACATTTCGTTTCAATTGCATCATTCAATGCAAAAACGGCATCGGCCTCAAGCTGGCTTACAAAACCATCTTGAAACACTTCGCGGCGCAAATGGCGAACATCTGCTTGTGAAATAATACCAGGTGTTTGCAACAGTGCTGCGTATGGTCCGAAATTCTCTTCATGCATGGGATAATCCCCCTACCCGTTTGTCCGCACGTTGCGGATTCAGCCAATTAATCAGGACAGAAGATAACAGGACATGCTTTCCCAATTATCAAGAAACAGGGTTAGCAAAGAGTAAACAGATTCTGGGATGCTAATCAGGCGCTGGACGCTTTTTCAAGATTGCGTTCGCGCATGAAAATATAAAGTCCTGAGGAAATGATCATTACAATGCCGAGCCATTTGATGGCCGAGGGAAAATCGTTGAAAACCAGATAACCGGCAATGGTCATTGTTACTATCTCAAGATATTGGAATGGCGCGAGAATGGAGGCTTCGGCGCGAGAGAACGCAATTACGATCAGCAGATGCCCGACGGTCGCAATGAGTATGACAGCTGCCAGATACAAGAATGCCGGCCCTATTTCAGGCACTGTGAAGGCAAAATCCTCGAGATTATTTATTTCCCCAATAATCATGAGAGCGCCGCACATGATAACGCCGCCAAGCCCTGCCCAAAACTGCATGGTAAAGGGATGGTCAGCTTTGCCGAACTTGCGGGACAAAATCAGATAGATTGAAAACAGGCATGCTGTGACCAGCGGCAACAGGGCTTTTGCGCCGAAAATTTCATAGGTTGGCTGAATGATAACCAGCGCACCACAAAAACCAAAGACCGCCGCGCCACCTCTTCTCAACCCGATTTTCTCGCCGAGAAAGACTGACGAGAGTAGGAGCACAATTAACGGCTCTACAAAGAAGATAGCAATGGCGTCGGCCAAAGGAAGATATTTGATCGCTATAAAGAAATTGCTTACTGCCGCGCCCATCAACATTCCGCGCAGCAAATTGATCTTGTTGTGCTTTCCAGTTAGAGAGCGCGGTCCCTGCACTGCCAAAATCACGATAAATAGCAATATGGCCTGACCAGCAAAACGCACAAAAGTGATCATCACCGGACTGACCGCATATCGGGTAGACAATATCTTTGAAAAAACATCCATCAATGGGATGAACATCATGGCGATGACCATCAATACCATTGCCGACGTAACCGCATCAATCGATTTTTCTGGCAATGTAGGCCCCGCGCCCATCGTTCCCGTCAAAGGTAGTATGGTTTTGGCCTCGTCCTGATCAGACATCTATAGCGCCATGAAAAGCTGATAGGCCGCCATCATCTCTTTGTTGCGGTTTTCGCGTCGCTTTCCAGCCTCGTAATCCTCACCCCAAAAACTGATATTGTGATCTTCGTCCACATGGGCGGCAGCCCAGGCAGTATCAAATGATATCAGGTTCTCAATCAGGCTAAACGCGATCAGGGCAGAACCGGTAAGCGTGGTCATTGTATGAAGGCAAGCCAGTTTTATCGGCGCATTATGTTTCGCAAGTCTCGCGGAAAAAAGACTGATTGCCTCTTTGCTCTGGGCAATATGGGAAATGCCCTCAATCGTTTCAAATCTGGCGCCAGTCTCAGCCTGAATTAAATCCAGTATCGCGTCCCAATGGCGGCGTTGGGCCTCAATCAGTGTTTCTGGGTGCGAACCGCGATAAAACAGCATATCATTCGAAGCAAAGCTTACTACATCCTCCAGCACCGCCTGCGGGTCCTGGGAAATACCATCAATTGCCGTATTGGCTAGACGGGTAACTGGCATGATCGCCGGATTGATTTCTTTTTCCTGGGCATCCCACTCATCTGCAACCATTCTAGCGGCGGCATCTGTCGGCAAACTCAGGACAGACTTCGCAGGGGTCTTGACGGTGCGGCCATCGAGAAGAATGCGCCACTCATCGCCATCAGCTTTAATGGTCACTGATTTATAAAAGCGTTTCGGCAGTACGGGACGCATATGTTGCTGTGCGGCAGCTTCCGGGCTTTTCGCCGTTGCGGCTTCAGCGTCAAAAATTAAATCACGCATATTGCATATACCATGGAGAGGTATCGCCGAACTGAGCTGTCGGCTCTTTTGCAACTGGTTCCTGATCGCCTGTGATTCCCGCTATGGAAAAAATCATGTTCTCGAGGCTTGGAACACTCCTGACCATATATCCGGCGCCGCCGTCTACAATTCTTTGTTCGGCATGATATCCCCAAGTCACGCCAATCGATTTTGCGCCGGCGGAACCCGCCATTTGCATGTCAAAACCGGTGTCGCCAATCACAATCGTATTAAATGGGCTCATGCCGACTTCTTCGCAGCATTCCTTGACCATTGCAGGGTGAGGCTTTGAAGGACAATCATCTGCGCAACGGCTGACGACAAAGCGCCCTTGAAACTGGCTTTGCTCCAGTAATTTTCTCACGCCGCGACGCGACTTTCCTGTCACAATCCCCAGCATCAGATCGTCCCTCTGGGCCAATCGATCTATCATTTCAGGAATGCCTGCAAATGGTAGACTTTGCATGTCTTTACGGTTGGCAAGTTCCAGATAACAAGACTTGTATTCCGCCGTCATCGCCAGAATTTCTTCGGTTATGTCCTGATTCAAAATCGTCGCAATCGCTCTATCGAGAGTCAAGCCGATAATTGATCGGGTCTCACTAATATCCGGTTCTTGTCGCCCAAAGCGAAGGAAAGTCTGCCTCATCGATTCATGGATGATGGCCTGACTGTCTATCAAAGTTCCGTCTACGTCGAATAATACAAGCTTCATGATTCGTTTTGTATAGCTGCTTCGCGAATCGGCAGCAATGCATAGCGAATCACTTTTTGAAAAAAACTTTTTCTTCTTCGTCTTCTTCGACCAAATCCGGATCAAAACCCAAAAGGTTCCAAGTTTGCAGCATATGAGGCGGCAATGGCGCTGTTACATCAATTACACCGCCATCAGGATGGGGAATTCGGATGCGGCGGGCATGAAGGTGCAGCTTATTCTGTATACCGCCCGGCAATTGCCAGTTTTCAATATCAAAATATTTGGGATCGCCAATAATCGGATGGCGCATATTTTGAGTATGCACCCGCAATTGGTGCGTCCGGCCCGTTACGGGGCTCAATTCCAACCAGGCCAGATTGGGACCGGAAGCTTCAATCACCCGATAGTCTGTAACTGCATGATCTGAGTCAGGCGTGCCGTGTTTTACCACAGTCATGTAATCATCGCCGTTCTCATCGCGCATTTTTGCAAGCCAATTGGATATCTTGCCCTGGCGCGGCTTGGGCACCCCTTTGACGATAGCCCAATAAGTTTTCTCGGTTCTTCGGCCGCGAAACTCTTTTGCCAAAGCCGATGCGGCACCTCTGGTTCTGGCGACAACCAAAATACCGGATGTTTCCCTATCCAAACGATGCACAAGGCGGGGTTTCTCACCTTTTTTGTTGCGAATAGATTCAAGCATTTTATCAAGGTGACGCGTCAGGCCGGAACCGCCCTGCACTGCCAGTCCTTGGGGCTTGTTGAACACAAATACCTTACTGTCCTCATATAATGTCATGGCTTTGAGAACATCCGAATCTTCGCGGTTGCGGATGGTATTGGCGGTTAGCGGATCATGGTTCTTTGACTGGCTTTCGGCGACCAGACTTGGCGGAATGCGCACTTTCTGGCCTTCTTGCATGCGGCTATCTGATTTGACGCGCCCGCCGTCCACCCGTATCTGGCCGGAGCGTAACAGCTTTTGCAAAGGTCCAAATCCAAGCCCCGGATAATGGGACTTGAACCAGCGATCTAGGCGCATGCCATTTTCATCTTTTTCGACTGTGATCAGGTCGACACCGGCCATGATTTAGTTTCTCCTGATCTTTGAAAGATCAATACATCCATTGTGAAAGTGATTCATCAAAACGCGTTAAGGCATTGTAATGGTTCAATCAGCTTTCACCTATTACAATTCCATTGGCTTTGCCAGCTTGGCCCTGTCCATGCAAGCCTTGATGTGTACCAATTGCTTTAGGAAACGCTGCGCATCAACCAAAGGCCAACAAATACAGCCAGAATAGACAGAACTACGCTACCAATAATATAGCCGAAAGCTGAAACCATTTCGCCGCGTTGCCAAAGATTTGCCACATCGAGAGAGAAGGCAGAAAAGGTTGTGAAACCGCCCAATAAACCGGTTGCCAAAAAGAGGCGCAATTCGTTTGAAGCGCCCCCGGTTCGTTTGACCAGCCAGCCGATCAACAATCCCATGGCAAGCGACCCAACAATGTTTACAAACAAAGTTCCATAGGGAAATGCTGGCCCCAGCCAACGCATGAAGCCCAAGCTGGTGAGATGGCGAAGGGCAGCGCCGATTGCGCCACCTAATGCTACTATGATCAAATGTGTCATGAAGTCTTGTTAGAGCAGAATTGTTTTCCAAACAAATGAAAGATTTGGGTCTGCTGGAAATCGCTATTCGGCGCAGATATCGACAAAACTTTCGGTAAACTTCTTAAGATCGTCCCAATCGGTTAATTCATGGTCTTTGCTGGTATCAACAGGGCCGCCTTCCTTGTAAGCAATCCTGCGCATCATCCATCGCTTGAAGAAATCATATTCGATATATTTGAGCGCTCCAGCAGCGTTGTACTCATAATCGGCTTTCCATCCGGTTTCCTCCTCCAGACTTCGTGGATAGGCAGTCGCTTCAGCCACTTCGTCAGCGTTTTCACTCGCTATCGCAAGCGAAACTGTAATCAACACGGTTTTGGTGGAGGCTAAAGACCCTTTCCAATCGCGAATAAAGTTCACAAAAGCTTCGGGATATTGGTTGATATGAATTGGGGCGCAGGCGAGAACACCATCAAATTCTGCCGGATCACAATAACCTATTTGGCGAACATCCGTTACGGTTGGATGATGCCCTTTTTCTTCCAGCCAGGAAACCAGAGTTTCTGCAATTTTTCTGGTCTGCCCCTCTACGGTTGCATACAGGATCAAAAATCTCATGACATGCTCCTAACAGGTTTCCACTTCGCAGCGGCGGATTTCGAAATCGTCAAACTCACCAATTCGGGTCGCATCGAATTGACGCCCGTCAACGCATTGAAGACGCGCTTCAAAGGTTTTGTCTGCGCCCAGTTCGCCCTCATCAATTCGGATATAATAAGCAACTTCGCATTGCTCATCACGTTCCATCTGGAAGTTGAGCGCATTTAGCCATTCGGGATCAGATGTTTGCGCCGTTGCGGAATAAGGCGAACAGCTCAATCCGGCAGTAATCGCCAAAGCCAGAAACTTGCTGATGTTGATATTCATAGTGCACCTCCTGTTTGGTCTTCAGGATAGGTGCTGAACGAATTCACGCATTGATAAGGATCAACAGGAAGATAAATAGTTCAAATTTGGTCAGGGAAAAGGTCACGAACGCTCTTTTCGCAATTTCTGCCAATATTCGATGCGCTTTTTGATTTCGCGCTCAAATCCGCGTTCGGGCGGATCATAAAATTTCTGCCGCTTCATTTCTGTCGGGAAATAGTCCTGCCCTGAAAAGGCATCCGGCTCATCATGGTCATAGCGGTAGCCATCGCCATATCCTTCGCCCTTCATCAGCTTTGTGGGCGCATTGAGAATGTGCTTGGGCGGGAGCAAAGAGCCATGAGTCTTTGCAGCAGCAGCTGCTAATTTATAGGCTATATAAACCGCATTGGATTTTGGTGCGGTTGCGAGATAGACGCAGGCCTGCGCCAGCGCCAGCTCCCCCTCCGGCGAACCCATAAAATCATAGGTGTCTTTGGCGGCGTTGCAGATAACAAGCGCCTGCGGGTCAGCATTGCCAATATCCTCTGATGCCATTCGCACCAGCCGCCTGCCAACAAAACGAGGATCTTCACCTGCATCCAACATCCGGCAAAGGTAATACAAGGCAGCGTCAGGGTCGGAACCACGAACGGATTTATGCAATGCGGATATGAGGTTATAGTGGCCGTCTGCGCCCTTGTCGTAAATCGGCGCCCGCCGCTGAAGTACTTTTTGCAATTCTTCAGCATCATAGATTTCGTCTTCGTTAGCGGTTCGCCATACTTCTTCAGCAAGAGATAAAATCGCCCGGCCATCGCCATCTCCCATTCTTAAAAGAGATGCCCTTGCCCCTTCATCCAAGGGAAGCGGTTTTTCCAAAAGAGCCTCCGCGCGTTTCAACAAGCGCTCAAGGCTTTGCGCGTCATGGGATTTAAAGGTCAAAACGCTCGCGCGGGATAACAAGGCAGCATTAAGTTCAAAACTCGGATTCTCAGTCGTGGCCCCGATCAGCACAATTGTTCCGTCTTCCATCACTGGAAGAAAGCTATCCTGCTGGGCCTTGTTGAAACGGTGGATCTCATCGACAAACAGCAAAGTGGCCTTACCATTAGCTCGGCGCAGCTTGGCACTTTCAAAAACTTTTTTGAGATCCGCTACGCCGGAAAATATCGCAGAAATCTGCTCGAAGGCGAGATCAGTTTCTCCGGCCAATAGACGGGCTACTGTTGTTTTTCCAGTTCCTGGTGGGCCCCAAAACACCAAACTTCCAAGGCTACCTGAACGGATCATCCGCGTCAGGGCACCGCCCTCTCCGGTCAAATGATCCTGACCTACTACTTCTTCCAGGGTTTTTGGCCGCAAGCGATCGGCCAAGGGCCGATGACCGCCCATCTCATCTGCAACTTTTGCTGAACTGGCGAATAAATCTACCATTTCGGTTTATGGGCGATACTGACGGAAAAATGAGCCCTTGCGCTCAAATACCAGTTGCCGCCCTGCGCGCTCCAACAAAACCTGCCAGCCACGTCTGGATTCCTTCGATGTGATTGACACAACGTCCGCCACATCCTTCACTTCAATGCCATTGATCGCAACAATAATATCGCCTTTTCGCACTCCATTGGCTTCGGCCCGCGTGCGGCGCGGTACATCCAGAACGATCACTCCGTCACTGGTTGAAGAAACGCCGACCTGCTGGGCAACTGCAGGAGAAAGATTGGCAACCAATGCGCCGCCCAAAACTGCCCCCGCATCAATACGGGTGTCATCGCGAGGGGTACTCTCCGGCGCTTCCATCAGGCGCAGTGTGACAACCTTGCGCTCCAGACCCGAAATTACGACGAGTTCCGCGTCATTGCCGATGCCAATTGTATCGAGGCGGTAGGCTAATGCGTCATTGTTCTGAAGGACTTTCTGATTGATGCCGATTACAACATCACCGGGCTTAAGCCCTGCCTTGTCTGCCGGTCCATCTTCAAACACCGAGGCTACCAGGACACCGCCCGGACGCTTCATACCAAGCGACTCGGCAATTTCAGCCGTTACTTCCTGAAAGTCTGCGCCAATCCAAGGGCGCGTTACCATTGCCTCACCCGATACAGCGGAGCGAATGATGACTTGCACCATATTGGACGGAATAGCGAAACCAATACCATTTGAACCGCCGGAGCGTGAATAGATCGCCGTATTGATACCCACCAAACGGCCCTGCATATCCACCAAGGCACCGCCGGAATTACCCGGATTAATGGCAGCGTCCGTCTGAATGAAAAAATCAAAATCATTGATGCCAACGCGCGAGCGCGCAATGGCTGAAACGATGCCGCTGGTTACGGTTTGACCGACGCCGAACGGGTTACCAATTGCGAGCACAAGATCGCCAACTTCCACCTCTTCGGAGTCAGCTATTTCAATGGCCTCGAAAGTGGCATTTTCAGTTACTTTCAACACGGCCAAATCGGATTTCTCATCCTTGAGGATAATTTCGGCCTCGTATTCGCTGCCATCATGCAGCGAGATTTTCACTTCGTCTGCGCCAGCAATCACATGGTTATTGGTCAGAATAATGCCTTCTGATCCTACAATAACCCCTGAGCCAAGGGACGATTTGACCCTTGGGCGCGGCTGTTGAAATGGGCCGTTCTTGCCAAAAAGATGCTCAAAGAATGGATCACCTTCAAAAGGAGAAACCCGCTGCTGAACTTTTTTGGCTGCATAAACATTGACCACAGACGGGGTCGCTTTTTTTACGATTGGAGCGAAAGAAAGCGTGACTTCCGCCAGCCCTTCAGGAACCCGCTTTAACGGATCGCGTTCTGCCCGCTGGTTGCTATCTTTACCCTTGCCCAGCAATTCATCGATTGATTTCTTGAAAATATCTTCAATGGAGGATTGGGCATGAGTAGAATTTGCAAAAATCATCCCGTTGAAACTGATGGCGATAAGCAAGGTCAACAAAAAGCGCATAGGGTACTCCAACTGAATGTGTCTTGTATTGTTATCTTGTCTAACAAAACTAGGGCAAGACTGCGAGGTAGAAAAGAAAAAAGCCGGAACCCATTCTTGATGGACCCCGGCTTTCATGAATTTCTTCGGCTTTTAAAGCTTAGCTTTCTGTTGCTTCGCTCGGGTTTTCAGCTTCCATTGCTTCCAACCGTGCACGGTCAGCAGCGCCTTTAGCTTCAACATTACGATCAACCAGTTCAACAACGGCCATTGGCGCATTGTCGCCGCGACGGTAGCCGGCTTTAAGAACGCGGGTGTAACCACCGTGACGCTCAGCATAACGTGGGCCGAGTTCGTCGAACAGTTTCTTCACTTGAGCATCGTTCTGAATGCGGGCAGCTGCCTGACGGCGTGCATGCAAATCACCGCGTTTGCCAAGAGTGATCAGTTTGTCAACGATAGAGCGGATCTCTTTTGCTTTTGGCAAAGTGGTAACGATTTGCTCATGCTCGATGATTGATGCCGCCATGTTGACGAACATCGCTTTACGGTGGCTGGCTGTACGGTTGAGCTTGCGCCCTTTCATTCCATGTCTCATATGCCTTCTCCTTTTGGAATTATCACGACCTAGGACTTAAGCTCGTGATTGATATTGTTGTGAGTTGAGTTGGCCGCGGCTCATGCCGCAGCCAAATTGTTTTTAGTAAGCGTCTTCGTAGCGCTTGGCCAAATCTTCGATGTTTTCAGGCGGCCAGGCCGGAACTTCCATTCCAAGGTGCAAGCCCATGCCAGCGAGAACTTCCTTGATCTCGTTGAGGGATTTGCGGCCGAAGTTTGGTGTGCGAAGCATTTCGCTTTCTGTTTTCTGGATCAAATCGCCGATGTAAACGATGTTGTCGTTTTTCAGGCAGTTTGCTGAACGAACAGAAAGTTCCAACTCGTCGACTTTTTTCAAAAGCGCAGGGTTGAAAGCAAGTTCCTGAACTTCTTCTTCAACTACTTCTTTAACCGGCTCATCAAAGTTCACGAAGATCGACAATTGATCCTGAACAATACGGGCCGCATAGGCCAAAGCATCTTCCGGTGTTACCGCACCATTGGTTTCAATGGTTAGTGTCAGCTTATCATAATCAAGAACTTGACCTTCTCTGGTCGCGTCGATCTTGTAAGATACTTTACGGACCGGAGAATAAAGGCTGTCGATCGGAATAAGGCCGATTGGAGCATCTTCAGCACGGTTGCGATCTGCAGGCACATAGCCTTTGCCGGTGTTGACGGTCAGTTCCATACGGATCTCAGCGCCATCATCCAAAGTACAGATAACGTGTTCAGGGTTAAGAATCTCAACATCGCCAACAGTCTGGATATCTCCAGCTTTAACAACACCAGGGCCTTCTTTGCGCACAACCATGCGTTTTGGACCATCGCCTTCCATACGGACAGCGATCTCCTTGATGTTCAGAACCATGTCGGTAACGTCTTCACGGACACCGGCGATAGAAGAGAATTCGTGCAAAACGCCATCGATCTGCACTGCAGTGACAGACGCACCTTGCAATGAAGACAAAAGCACGCGACGTAGCGCGTTGCCCAATGTCAAACCATAGCCACGCTCCAGGGGCTCGGCGACGATGACAGCTTTGGTTGGGCTGGAAGAAATGATTTCCAGTTTATTTGGCTTAATTTGTTCGGACCAGTTTTTTTGAATCATGTGACATGTTTCCTATGGTTTGGTCAGCCACCATCCACTCGTGGCATATTCCCAAGGCAGGCCTACAATGCGGATTTTTGCAGGCATTAATTCCAACTCAGCTTATACGCGGCGTTTTTTGCGCGGACGAACACCGTTATGCGGGATCGACGTAACATCGCGAATGGAAGTGATGTAGAAACCTGCAGCCTGCAAAGCGCGCAGAGCTGATTCACGACCAGAGCCTGGACCACGAACTTCAACTTCAAGTGTCTTCATTCCATGGTCCATGGCTTTTTTCGCGGCATCTTCTGCAGCTACCTGAGCCGCATAAGGCGTAGCCTTACGAGAGCCTTTAAAACCGTGCATACCAGCTGAAGACCAGGAAATAGTATTTCCCTGTGCGTCAGTGATTGTAACCATGGTGTTGTTGAAAGTTGAGTTTACGTGAGCAACGCCCGACGAAATATTCTTACGTTCGCGCTTTTTGACGCGAGCTACTTCTTTAGCCATTTTAGTTCCTTCTTTTGATCTCTACACCGCCGTAATTCCAGCGGCTCCACCGGGTCCTGCTCTATTCAATCGAACAAAACCCGTATTTTTGAATTGGCTGGCTCGTTGCGAACCAGCCGACTAAATTACTTCTTTTTACTTTTTCTTCCCGGCAATCGCTTTTGCAGGACCTTTGCGGGTGCGCGCATTTGTATGCGTACGCTGACCGCGAACAGGCAAGCCACGACGATGGCGAAGACCGCGATAGCAGCCAAGGTCCATCAGGCGTTTGATATTCATTGATGTTTCACGACGAAGGTCACCCTCAACAGTGAAATCGGCATCGATGATTTCGCGGATTTTCAAAACTTCTGAGTCGCTCAGTTCATTGACGCGGCGAGTCAATTCAATACCGGCTTTTTCAACAATCTGGCCAGCGCCTTTTGGGCCGATACCGTGAATGTATTGAAGAGCGATAATTACGCGTTTTCCTGTAGGAATATTTACACCGGCTATACGTGCCATATTTTCAACTCCATGTCTGTCGAACAGTATCCATTGACCTGATCGAACTGTTTCATTTCTTCGCGTCCGGTGGAGGCCGGCCCCTGCGAAGGCTAAATTGTCCAGAGCGCTATGCTCCAAAACAAAAGACCGATTTCGAAATTCAACAGAATCCGAGACCGATCTAACACCGTTCTTGATATATCAGTTGCTTTAGCCGCCCTTACCACTTGGAGTCAAGTGGCATCGGCAACAAAAACAACCTATCTGACCTATTGATCCAAAACCTTGCGGATTTGTTTGGTAATATCAGCAATTTCGCCCATTCCGTTGACAGTACTCAAAATGCGATAGGCATGATAATAACCAAGCAAAGGGGCGGTGTCTTTGTAGTATGAAAACAGGCGGGTTTTCAGCGTTTCCGCATTGTCATCAGGCCGACGGACAAATTCAGTGCTTCCGCATTTGTCACATACACCCTCTTTTTGAGGTTGTTTGAAACTGTCGTGATAGCCTTCTCCGCAGCTGCCGCAGGTATAACGACCCGAAATGCGCTGAACCAAAGCATCATCGTCAACAGCTAGTGAGACAACATTGTCAATTTTCATGCCACGATCGTTGAGCATGTGATAAAGGGCGTCGGCCTGCTCAAGCGTTCTGGGAAAGCCATCGAGAATGAAACCGTTTTTGCAATCGGCTTCACTGATACGGTCGGAGATCAATGCAATCATGATATCGTCGGAAACCAGCTTTCCAGCATCCATAACCGCCTTGGCCTGTTTGCCAACTTCGCTCTGGTTGGCAACTGCTGCACGAAGCATGTCACCAGTGGAAAGTTGCGGAATGCCATAGGCCTCCACCAAGAATTTTGCCTGGGTGCCTTTACCGGCTCCTGGAGGTCCGAGCAATATCAGTTTCATTTTCTCTTATTTCTCCCGCCTCTGGTGCCGCCTTTGCCGCCCCGTAATTGTGACTTCTTCACAAGCCCCTCATACTGGTGTGCCAGCAAGTGCCCCTGAATCTGTTGGATAGTATCCATCGGAACGCTCACCATAATCAACATAGACGTTCCGCCTAGAAAGGCCGAAATACCAATATTACTGAGGAAAACCTCTGGAATAAGACAAACAATCACAAGATAAAGCGCGCCAACCACAGTGATGCGGGTCAAAACATGCTCAATATATTCAGCTGTTCTCTCGCCGGGACGAATCCCCGGAATAAAACCGCCCTGCTTTTTAAGGTTATCAGCGGTATCTTTCGGGTTGAAAACAATCGCTGTGTAGAAGAATGCGAAGAAAACAATCAAGGCAGCATAAAGCAATAGATAAACCGGTTGGCCGCGACCAAGGTTTGCTGCGATCACGCTCAACCAACCCGGCATTGATTCTGAGTTAGCAAAGCCAGCCACCGTTAGAGGCAGCAAGAGCAATGATGATGCAAAGATCGGCGGGATAACGCCAGCTGTGTTCAACTTCAACGGAAGGTGTGATGTGTCACCCTGGAACATTTTCATGCCCACCTGTCGCTTTGGGTATTGAATCAAAAGGCGGCGCTGAGCCCGCTCCACAAACACGATAGCAGCGATCAGACCTACCATTGCGAAAAGGATCAGAAGAATGATTGGTGTTGCGATGACGCCCTGACGTCCCTGCTCCAACAATTGGGCAACCGCACCAGGCATGGCAGCGACAATACCTGCAAAGATGATCAAGGAGATACCATTACCTACTCCGCGGGCGGTCATTTGCTCACCCAGCCACATCAGGAACATGGTTCCACCGACCAGAGAAAGCACTGCAGTTATACGGAAGAACCAGCCTGGATCAGTCACAATTCCCGCCCCGCCCTCAAGACCGACGGCAATACCGTAAGCCTGAAGCGTCGCGAGAATCACCGTTCCGTAACGGGTATATTGGTTGATAACCTTGCGGCCCTGTTCGCCTTCCTTTTTCAAGGCTTCCAGCGATGGCACGATGGAGGTCATCAACTGCATGATGATCGAAGCAGAGATATACGGCATGATGCCCAGGGCAAGAATCGCCAAGCGCTCAACAGCACCGCCCGCAAACATGTTGAACAGCCCCAAAACGCCTTGGCTTTGGCTATCGAAAGCCTGAGCATAAGCGGCAGGATTGATCCCTGGAAGCGGAATATAGGTTCCCAAGCGATAAACGATCAATGCGCCCAAGGTGAACCAGAGGCGTTGTTTGAGTTCTGTCGCTTTTGAGAAATTTGAGAAGCTAAGATTAGCGGCGAGTTGTTCGGCAGCTGATGCCATGGAATTCTCCGGAGTTCCGGCTGCTTCGGCGGAGCCTTGCAACCTAAAAAGATAGATCACCCTATATGGACCTTGTGGGGGTCCGATTTCAACCGGTCATTGGCACTCTTTGCCCATTCCCACGCATTTGTGAGTGTTGATTCGGTTTAAAATGAAAAAGCCCGGGAATTTCCCGGGCCGTTTCGAAGTTTTGCGGCCTTATTTCGCAGCCAATTTGAACGCCAGGTCTTTGTCGACTTGGGCACGCGGAGGCTTGCCGTCAACCATTTCCTGAGCTTGCACTTTCCACTCCTGGGATTTCCATGAGCTTCCCAAGCCAGTCTCTTTGCAAATTTTTGCAAGATCTGCATCGTCCATTTTCAACAGGGCGGTCAATGTGCCTACGCCAGCTGCTTTAAGCGCTTTTGCAGTTTTTGAACCGATGCCGTCGATCAATACGATATTGTCCACGAATGGAACGTCACCAGCTGTTGCGCCTTCGATTGTGAAGGTTGCGCCAGCTTTTTCAAGTTTTTCAAGAGCAACTTTAGATGCTCCAGCAACATTGATTTTGATCTTTGCTTTGATATCGCCATCAGAAAGGATGCGAACACCATCTCTCTTGCGACGAATAACGCCAGCAGCGATCAATGCTTCTGCATCAACAACCGCTTTAGGATCAAGCTTGCCAGCATCAATAGCTATCTGGATACGGCCCAATGAAACAACATTGTAGTCCTTGCCAAACATGGCATTGGAGAAACCGCGCTTTGGTAGACGGCGGTAAATTGGCATTTGGCCGCCCTCAAAACCGTTCAAGGCAACGCCTGAACGTGACTTTTGGCCTTTGACACCGCGACCAGCCGTTTTGCCCTTGGAAGAGCCAATACCGCGACCTTTACGACGAGAAGAAGGATTTGCACCTTCATTGTCTCTGATTTCATTCAGTTTCATAACTACTCTCCGACTCAGGCTTCGTCGACGATACGCACAAGGTGCGAAATCTTGTTGACCATGCCACGGACCGCTGGAGTATCTTCCAGGGTACGGCGCTTATTCATTTTGTTGAGGCCAAGACCAATCAGCGTACGGCGCTGAATGTCAGGACGGCGCAACGGGCTACCGATCTGCTCAACTGTGATAGTTTTTTTCTTATCAGCCATTTTTCTGGCTCCTATCTTCCGGCAGGATTAACCTGCCCCCAAATCGGGCAGTTTATTCCTCGGTACCAATCAAATCGCGACGGCGCGCTTGAAGTGTAGAATACTTCAGGCCGCGTTGGGCAGCGATGTCTTTTGGGTGCATTTGACGCTTCAAAGCGTCGAATGTTGCACGAACCATGTTGTATGGATTTGACGATCCGATGGATTTTGCAACAACGTCCTGCACGCCAAGTGTTTCAAACACCGCACGCATTGGACCACCAGCGATGATACCTGTACCCGGCTCTGCAGCACGGAGGTGAACTTTACCCGCTCCGTGGC
Source organism: Salaquimonas sp. (assembly GCA_049680405.1). GTDB lineage: Bacteria > Pseudomonadota > Alphaproteobacteria > Rhizobiales > Rhizobiaceae > Salaquimonas. Next base: position 19,192 of record JBAUHS010000075.1, read on the forward strand.
GTCCATCACCATCATGGTGAAGGGTACGGCCTGAGCGCAGTGGTACAAAAATCAGATTTCTTTTGGCATCTTCGGTAGCTTTGCGGATTGCCTCTGGCACCTCACGCGCTTTACCATGACCGAAGCCAACACGGCCTTTTTGATCACCAACCACAACCAAAGCGGCAAAACCGAAACGACGGCCACCTTTAACAACTTTGGCAACGCGGTTGATACCGACGAGCTTGTCGACAAATTCACTGTCGCGCTCTTCGCGGTCGTTACGACCTTTTCTTTCTTGTGCCATTTTCCGATCCTTATTTTTTTCCGGAAGCACTATGTAAACGGCACCTGGTTTCTGCAATTTGGCAGACCTTGGCAGCGCGTGGTTTCCTTAGAACAATTCAGTGAATTCTCAAACACTTATTTTTCCAAAGAAAAACTCCCCGAAAGAGCTGCAAAGCATTTGCGGGGAGCTTAATTTTATTAGAAGCTTAGACCAGCTTCCCGAGCCGCATCTGCAAGGGCTTTCACACGGCCATGGTACAAGAATGAACCACGGTCGAAAACCACTTCCTTAACGCCTGCTTTGGTTGCACGTTCAGCAACCAGTTTGCCGATTGCTGCAGCTGCAGCAGTGTCGGCACCTGTGTTGCCAGCGCCACGAACATCTTTTTCAAGAGTTGAAGCAGCCGCAACTGTTACGCCTTTAGCATCGTCAATGATTTGCGCATAAATGTTCTTGGAAGAACGGTGAATGCTCAATCTTGGACGATCGCCAGCAACTTTTTTGAGCTGACGACGAACGCGCATAGCGCGACGCTTGGTACCTGAATGTTTGCTTGCCATAATCGTCTAGCCTACTTCTTCTTGCCTTCTTTGCGGAAGATTGTCTCACCGGCATATTTCACGCCTTTGCCTTTATAGGGCTCAGGTGGGCGGTAGCTGCGTATTTCCGCAGCAACCTGACCGACTTTTTGTTTATCAATGCCTGTTACCGTGATTTCGGTTGGCTTAGGAGTTGCTACTGCAATGCCTTCCGGCACCACATAAACAACTTCATGGCTGAAACCAAGTGACAATTGCAGGTCTTTGCCCTGCATAGCCGCACGATAACCAACACCGTTGATTTCGAGACCCTTCGTGAAGCCCTCGGAAACACCAGTCATGATGTTTTCAATTGCTGTGCGTGACATGCCCCATTTGGAACGAGCGTCTTTGGTTTGATCACGAGGATCAACCTTAACGCCATCATCACCCATCTTCACGATGACTTCTTCATTGACGACAAATTTCAATTCGCCCTTAGGGCCTTTTGCAGTCACGGTCTGACCTTCAACAGAGGCTGTTACGCCCTGTGGAACTGCGACCGGTTTTTTTCCTATCCGAGACATATTCTTACCTGTCCGGTTAACTCATAAAAATTCAGTGAAGCTCAAACCAGATCAGAAGATCTGACAGAGAACTTCGCCACCAACATTTTGCTCACGCGCATCATGATCTGCCATCACACCTTTGGGTGTTGATAGAATAGCAATACCAAGGCCGTTTGCGACATTCGGAATATTCTTCACAGAAGCGTATACACGCCGGCCTGGTTTTGAAATACGGGTAATCTCGCGGATAACCGGAGCTTCCTCAAAATATTTCAATTCGATTTCAAGTTCGGACTTACCGTTTCCGAAATCGACTTCGCTATAGCCGCGGATATAACCTTCTGACTGCAAAACGTCCAGTACGCGAGCGCGCAATCTGGAGTTCGGCGAAGAAATTTTACCCTTACCACGCATCAAACCATTACGGATACGTGTAAGCATATCACCGAGAGGATCGGTCAAAGACATAATTCGCTCTCCTTACCAGCTTGATTTAACAATGCCCGGCACTTTGCCGGAATTACCCAGATCGCGTAGCGCGATACGGGACATTCTCAGCTTCCGGTAGAAGCCGCGTGGACGACCAGAAACTTCGCAACGATTACGAACACGGGTCTTAGAACCATCGCGAGGAAGCGCAGCCAATTTCAATTGAGCGCGAAAACGCTCTTCCATTGGGGTGGACTTATCCATGATGATCTTTTTGAGAGCTGCACGTTTTGCAGCCTGATTGCTCACAAGATTCTTGCGGCGCTCATTTTTCTCAATGGCACTTGTCTTAGCCATGTTTTATTCCTTCCTGACGCTTGCCGTTACTGAGGAAACGGGAAGTTGAAAGCACGTAGCAATGCACGAGCCTCATCATCCGATTTCGCCGTCGTACAAACGATGACGTCCATGCCCCAGATCTGATCGACCTTATCGTATTCGATCTCCGGAAACACAATGTGTTCCTTGATACCCATGGCGAAGTTGCCACGACCATCAAAGCTTTTTGGATTAAGGCCGCGGAAATCTCGAACGCGTGGTAGCGCGATGTTGATCAAGCGATCCAAAAATTCATACATCTGCACACGGCGCAGAGTAACTTTTGCACCAAGAGGCATGTCTTCGCGAACCTTGAAGCCGGCAATTGAATTGCGGGCACGGGTCACGACAGCCTTTTGACCGGCGATCAATGTCAGATCGTCAGCGGCGCGTTGAGCTTTTTTCGAATCCTGGGTGGATTCGCCTACGCCCATATTAAGTACGACTTTTTCGATGCGCGGAATTTCCATTGGGTTCTTGTAAGCGAACTCTTCCTGGATTTTCTGACGAACAACTTCGTCATATAGTTTGCGCATGCGCGGTGTATAATTGGTGTCAGCCATCGATCACTTCTCCGGAACGCTTGGCAACGCGGACCTTACGGCCATCGTCCATGATTTTAAATCCAACCCGTGTTGCTTTACCGTCTTTTGGATCAACCAATGCGATATTTGACACCTGGATCGGCGCTTCTTTTGAAATGATACCGCCTTCAGAAGACTGGCTTTGACGTGTGTGGCGTTTCACCATATTCACACCGCCTACAAGGGCCTTGCCGTCCTTTGGCATCATTTGAATAACTTCACCGGTGCGACCTTTGTCTTTTCCGGTAAGGACAATAACCTTGTCCCCTTTACGTATCTTTTGCATGTCGCCCGCTCCTTACAAAACTTCTGGTGCCAGAGAGATGATCTTCATGTGCTTCTTCGCGCGAAGCTCACGAGGAACAGGCCCGAAAATACGGGTACCTACTGGCTCAGATTTGTTGTCAACGAGAACAGCAGCATTACCGTCGAAACGGATAACGCTGCCATCAGCACGGCTAATGGCTTTTGACGTGCGGACCACAACGGCCTTCATCACGTCACCTTTTTTCACGCGACCGCGTGGAATGGCTTCTTTTACAGAAACCACAATAATGTCACCAACGTGGGCATACTTCCGTTTGGAACCACCCAACACTTTGATGCACATAACACGACGAGCACCGGAATTGTCGGCGACGTCGAGGTTTGTTTGCATCTGAATCATGACTTACTACCTTCTTGTCTCTTAAGCGTCCTGAAGAAATTTTCTTTATTAACGCGGCTTATTCATACTTCAATAATGTCCCAGGCCGTTTTAGGCCTGAGCTTCGATAACCGTCCAGCGTTTATCTCTAGAAATCGGCGCGCACTCTTCGATGAAGATGACGTCACCCACTTTACATTTATTCATTTCGTCGTGGGCTTTATAGTTCTTTGTACGACGAACGGTCTTTTTGAACAATGGGTGCGTAAAGCGGCGCTCTACCTTTACAACCACGGTTTTTTCGTTCTTGTCACTAACTACAGTGCCCTGCAATACGCGCTTTGGCATATCCCGGTTCCTTACGCTTTTGCTTGTTCAGCCTGTTTCTGGCTGGCAATTGTGTGAATACGTGCGATGTCACGACGAATTTGTCGCTGGCGCACGGTGTTTTCTAACTGACCAGTTGCTTTTTGAAAGCGCAGATTGAACTGCTCCTTCTTAAGCTTGAGCAACTCATCTTTGAGCTGATCTTCGGTCATTGCTCGAACGTCACTGGCCTTCATGGCTAGACTTCCTTCTTCGTCAAGTAACGCTGACTTAGTCAGCGATACGTTGAATAAAACGTGTTTTAACGGAAAGCTTCATGGCACCCAAACGAAGGGCCTCACGAGCTATTTCTTCTGAAACGCCGTCGATCTCGAACATTACGCGGCCTGGTTTAACCCGGGCTGCCCAATAATCAACTGAGCCTTTACCTTTACCCATTCGAACTTCGGTAGGTTTTGACGTTACCGGAAGATCAGGGAAGATGCGGATCCATACACGGCCGGCACGCTTCATGTAACGGGTAATAGCACGACGGCAGGCTTCGATCTCACGTGCGTTCACACGGTTAGGCTCTTGCGCCTTAAGACCATAAGCCCCGAAGTTCAAATCTGTACCGCCTTTGGCTTTGCCGTGCAGCTTACCCTTGTGCTGCTTGCGGTATTTTGTGCGCTTTGGCTGAAGCATTGTTCTTCTTTCCTAATTCCAAATCCAGGGGACCGGTCTACACCTTTAGGCGTTTTGACGGCGGCCCTTATTGCCCTGTTCATTTCCTTCAGTCGCACGACGCTCAGAAGCCATTGGATCATGCTCAAGGATTTCACCTTTGAAGATCCAGACTTTCACACCGCAAATACCATAAGCGGTTGTTGCCCGTGCTGTTCCATAATCGATATCAGCGCGCAATGTGTGCAACGGAACGCGGCCTTCGCGATACCATTCCATACGAGCGATCTCAGCGCCACCCAGACGACCACCGCAGTTGATGCGGATGCCTTCAGCGCCAAGACGCATTGCTGACTGAACCGCACGCTTCATAGCGCGACGGAAAGCGATACGACGTTCAAGCTGCTGAGCGATTGATTGGGCAACGATTGTTGCGTCAATCTCAGGCTTGCGAACTTCAACAATATTAATATGCACTTCTGATGCGGTCAGTTTAGCCACAGACTGGCGAACCTTTTCGATATCAGCGCCTTTTTTACCGATAATGATGCCTGGACGGGCAGCATGAATGGTAACACGGCATTTCTTGTGCGGACGCTCGATCACTACCTTGGCAATGGATGCCGCGGCAAGCTCTTTTTCGATATGAGCGCGAATTTTAAGGTCTTCATGAAGAAGCTGACCGTATTCGCCAGAATTGGCGTACCAGCGGCTATCCCATGTCTTATTGATACCAAGGCGAAAGCCTATCGGATTGATCTTCTGACCCATCAGGCGGCCTCCTCTTCCTGTACTTCACGAACCACAATGGTCAAATGCGAAAACGGACGTAAAATCCGGCTTGCACGACCACGTCCACGAACATGGAAGCGTTTCATGACGATTGATTTACCCACGAATGCCTCGGCGACAACCAGGTTGTCGACATCAAGATCGTGATTGTTTTCAGCATTGGCAATTGCGGACTGAAGTGTTTTCAAAACAGTTTCAGCGATACGTTTGCGAGAGAACTGCAAATCAGCGAGAGCTGTTTGAGCTTTCTTGCCACGGATCAATGCAGCGACCAAATTCAATTTTTGCGGGCTGACGCGGATGGTACGGGTGATAGCCCGTGCCTCATTATCCTTCAGCGAGCGTTCGCGCTTAGGCTTGCCCATCGTTACTTCCTCTTCGCTTTCTTGTCTGCACCATGACCGTAATAGTTGCGCGAGGGAGAAAATTCACCCAATTTATGGCCGACCATGTCCTCGTTAATGTTAACGGGGATATGCTTTTGACCATTATAAACGCCGAAGGTCAGACCCACGAATTGTGGCAGGATCGTCGAACGACGGCTCCATGTCTTGATTACTTCATTGCGGCCGCCTTCACGAACTTTTTCTGCTTTCTTAAGCAAATATCCGTCGATAAACGGGCCTTTCCAAATTGAACGAGTCACTTATCTAGCCTCTACTTCTTGCGCTGATGACGTGAGCGCATGATGAATTTGTCGGACGTCTTGTTTGTCCGGGTTTTCTTACCTTTAGTCGGCTTGCCCCAAGGCGTAACCGGGTGACGACCACCTGATGTACGTCCTTCACCACCACCATGAGGGTGATCGACCGGGTTCATAGCAACACCGCGAACATGAGGGCGTTTGCCGAGCCAGCGATTGCGGCCTGCTTTACCCTTGTTGGTGTTGGAGTTATCCGGGTTGGAAACAGCACCAATAGTAGCCATGCAATTACCGTGAACCAGACGCTGTTCGCCTGAATTCAAACGAAGGATCGAATAAGGACCGTCGCGACCAACCAGCTGAGCATAAGTTCCAGCAGAGCGAGCGATCTGAGCGCCCTTCTCCGGCTTCATCTCAACAGCATGCACGATTGAACCGACCGGGATCGCTTTCAAAGGCATTGCATTGCCTGGTTTGATATCCGCAGTGGCTGCTGCAATCACCTTGTCACCGGCAGCAATACGCTGAGGTGCCAGGATGTAAGCAAGCTCACCATCCGAATATTTGATCAACGCAATAAACGCTGTGCGGTTTGGATCGTATTCGATGCGCTCAACTGAGCCCTCTACGTCCCATTTGCGGCGCTTGAAATCGATCTTGCGATACGAACGCTTGTGACCACCACCACGATGATGAGCCGTTACACGTCCGGCATTGTTACGACCACCTGATGAAGAAAGACCTTCAGTCAAAGATTTGACTGGTTTGCCTTTCCAAAGTTCGGAACGGTCGACAATCACCAACTGGCGTGTACCAGGCGTGATCGGATTAAACTTTTTGAGTGCCATGGTTCTTAAACCCTTGCCTACAATTCTTAAAGGCCTGTTGTTACATCAATTGACTGACCTTCAGCCAACGTAACAACCGCCTTCTTCACATCGCTTTGACGGCCTTTTATGCCGCGAAAACGCTTTACTTTGCCCTTGCGAACCAATGTGTTGACCGCAGTCACTTTCACACTGAACAAGCCTTCAACCGCTGCCTTGATTTCAGGCTTGGTTGCATTAGGGGCAACATTAAACACAACCTGATTGGCTTCAGAAGCCATGGTTGATTTTTCAGTTATGACCGGAGAAACGATCACATCGTAATGACGAACATTGCTCATAGGAAACGAGCCTCCAGTGCTTCGACAGCTGATTTCGAGAGAACAAGTTTCTCACGGCGCAGGATGTCGTAGACGTTGATTCCTTGCACTGGCAGAACATCCATATGCGGAATATTGCGAGTTGCAAGCGCGAAATTGTTATCAAGCTCTGCACCGCCAATAAAAAGGGCATTTTCTAAGCCCAATTTGGAAAGCACCGCACGCATGGATGATGTTTTGGCTTCTTTCATCACCAAATCATCAATTACGATGATCTGGTCTGAAGCGCGTTTTGAAGACAAAGCGTGACGCAGAGCCAAAGCACGAACTTTTTTCGGAAGATCGAATGCATGATCACGAGGTGTCGGGCCGAATGCACGACCACCACCACGGAACTGAGGTGCCTTTGCAGTAGAGTGACGAGCGCGGCCCGTACCCTTTTGCTTGTACATTCTCACATTTGATCGGTTGATTTCGCTGCGGTTCTTCACATCATGTGTACCAGCGCGGCGTTTTGCCAACTGATAACGCACCATGCGTTGAATAAGATCGGCGCGAGGCTCAAGGCCAAAGATTTCGTCAGAAAGAGAAATCTTCCCGGAAGCCTTACCCTCAAGTGTTGTTACGTTCATATCCATTATGCTTCGCCTCCAGCATTGTCAGCCTCTGGAACCGGAGCTTCCTGAGCAACTGGTGCGTTACCGGCTTTAAGGCCTGCAGGCATTGGAGCAGCTTCAGGGCGAGCCTTTTTGACCGCGTCCTTGACTTCAATCCATGCCCCTTTTGAACCAGGGACAGCGCCGCGGACCAAAATCAGGCCACGATCAGCATCTGTGCGAATGACTTCAAGGTTTTGAGTCGTTACGCGCACATTACCCATGTGACCGGCCATTTTCTTGCCCTTGAAGACCTTACCCGGGTCTTGACACTGGCCAGTAGAGCCGTGTGAACGGTGAGAAACCGAGTTACCGTGAGTGGCGCGACCGCCGCCGAAGTTGTGGCGTTTCATAACACCGGCAAAACCCTTACCAACACTTGTGCCACTCACGTCAACTTTTTGACCGGCAACATAATGCTCAGCAGAAATTTCCGCACCAACATCAAGCATGTTTTCAGGAGTTACCCTGAATTCCACCACTTTACGCTTTGGCTCCACTTTTGCGACAGCAAAGTGACCGCGCATTGGCTGTGTGGTATTTTTTACCTTCGCCATGCCGGCACCCAGCTGAACAGCCGTGTAACCATGTTTGTCTTCCGTACGCTGAGCAACAACCTGGAGAGTATCCAGTTTGAGAACGGTAACAGGTACCTGCTCTCCCGCATCAGTGTAGATGCGGGTCATGCCCAACTTCTGTGCTATTACACCAGAACGCATCGGTTCAATTCCTTTACAGAGGTGCAGGGTAAATTAGGCTCCCTGCCTCCAGTTATTCCAAACTTTCGTTCAGAGTTTGATTTCGACATCAACCCCGGCAGAAAGATCCAGTTTCATCAAAGCATCTACCGTTTGTGGAGTAGGATCCACAATGTCCAGCATCCGCTTGTGTGTGCGCATTTCGAACTGCTCGCGGCTCTTCTTATCGATGTGAGGCGAACGGTTGACCGTGAATTTTTCAATCCGTGTCGGCAACGGTATAGGACCGCGAACCTGAGCACCTGTGCGCTTAGCCGTAGAGACGATCTCTTTGGTTGAAGCATCCAGGATACGATGGTCAAACGCTTTCAGACGAATGCGAATATTTTGCCCAGTCATGTTTTAACTTTCTCAATCCCCTGGCTTGACCTTATGGCCTCACCTTCGGCAATAAATCGGGGCGCCTGCTTTCGGCACACGCCCCGGTGTTAATTCAATTACTCGATGATGCTTGCCACGATGCCCGCGCCAACTGTACGGCCACCTTCGCGGATAGCAAAGCGCAGACGCTCTTCCATCGCGATTGGAACGATCAGTTCAACAGTCATCTCGACATTATCACCTGGCATTACCATTTCTGTACCTTCTG
>JBAUHS010000076.1:0-20893 GCA_049680405.1 Salaquimonas sp.
GCCGTATTCTGTTTCGTTGCGAACATCAAAGTTCAAACGACCACGAATATTCCATGAGGAGGTGTTGGTGACGCTATTATCAGTGCCGCCGGACAAGAAATCAAGAAATCCGTCATTTGTAGCACAAGTTGTATTGCTTGAGCCTGTAACGGATGTTTCAGCATGTGAATATGTTGAACGCACAAAACCATTTATGTTCATGCATGTTTCAGTACCAGGAATGTAGAAGAAGCCGGCGCCATACATGTCGCAAACTTTTACATATTCCATTGGCTCTGGCTCGACGATGATTGCATCGGCTGCCTGAGCTACTGATTGGGCGCCAGATACAGCGATCATCGCTGCGGCTGAGCCTAGAAGTAGACTTTTGAATTTCATAGTTTTATTCCCTGCTCTTGGGTTGCTTGTGGGTTGCTTGCAAAAATAAAATATTGATAGATACCACTGGTTCACCGCGAACATCTCTCGGCTTGCCCTCGAATCCATATGCAGAGGCATAAAAGGGAATTTTAAGTAAAAATACTAGCGAAAAATGGCCATTAGAGTCATTTTTCCTAATTTTGTGTTAAATTGATCACGCTTACAAGAGGTTGCAAATTACCTAAAATAAACGCAAATAGATTACTGTTATTCCTTCAAGTATAGTCAAACATTGAATGACGACAAAGGCTTTGAAGCGAATTCTCATCCAAGCTCACATCACTTCAAAAGTCGTCACATCCCATCATATATCCGTTTCAACCCCTCAAGTCCGGGTTCAATGCGCTCATCAGGTATGGATGAAAAGCCGAGACGGAAGTAGTTTTCATTGCCCTTGGGGTTGGTGAAAAAGACTTCGCCAGGTTCCATGACAATACCGTCTTCCATGGCGCGTTTGTTGAGTTCTGTTGAGTTGAGGCCGTCGGGGCCGCTTACCCAAAAGGATGTGCCGCCAAAGCCAGGTGTTTTGGCCCAGCCGGGGAAATGCTTGTGCAGGGCTTCGCCCATGGTTTTCCAACGGACTTGGTAGGCTCGTTGCAGCTTGTTGATCAATGCATCATGGTGGCCAAGGGCAAGGAAGAGGGCAACCACACGCTGGTTGTTTCCGGGGGGATGGCGGAACATCAGGCGGCGCAGGGCGCGTAGCTCCAATATCAACGCGCGGGGCGCAACGATGAAACCCATCCGCAGACCAGGCATCAGAGACTTGGACAGGCTGCCGATATACAATACACGGCCTTCCCTATCGCGTGATTTGAGGGCCGGGGTCGGGTCGCCTGTGTAATTGGTTTCGAATTCGTAGTCGTCCTCGATTATCAGTGCATTGTTTTCCTCCGCCCAAGAGAGCAATTGCTTGCGGCGGGCGGCGGTCATGGTGACATTGGTTGGGAACTGATGGCTTGGGGTGGTGAAGATGATCTTGCAGCCGTCCAGCTTTTCATCGACGACAATACCTTCCGCATCGATATTGGCAGCTACAATCTGGTCTGTCTTCAAGGCAAAGATATTGCGGATGTCCGGATACCCAGGATCTTCAACGGCGACCTTGTCTCCCAGTTTGATCAACATGCTGGCCAGCATATAAAGTGCGTTTTGAGCCCCCAAAGTGACCAATATCTGGTCCTTGTCGGCCATGATCCCGCGCCTTGGCAATATCCGCTGATGGATTTGCTCTATCAGCATCGGATCGTCTTCATTGAAGCGATCTGAAGTCCAGGCATCCATCCATTTGCGGTTCATGGCCTGACGGGTGCAATCGCGCCAGGCGGCGATGGGAAATAGCGCTGCGTCTGCCTGACCATAGATAAACGGGTAGGGGTATTCGTGCCAGTTTGCCGGCTTTGAGATATTGCGTTGGTTAGAGGGTTTGACCCGGTACATGCTTTCCCAATCCACAGAGCTGCTTGAAGCTGTTTTCAGCTGAGACGGCTTGGTTTCAGCGTCCTGAAAATTGCTTCGGGCAATGTCCGGTGAAACATAAAAGCCCGAGCGCTCGCGGGCCTGGAGATAGCCGTCCGCTGCAAGGGCCTGATAGGCAAGCATGACCGTGTTTCGGGAGACTTTGAGCCGTTTTGCCATTGTTCTGGTTGACGGAATGGGTGAGCCGGGAGGCATTTGGCCTGAAAGCATGGCCGAGACCAGTGTTTCGCGGATCTGCGCCTGAAGGGACGTCATCTGATGGCGCTCGACTTGAAACAATGACTCACGCATTTGATATTTTCCCCATGGATTAAAGTGTTTATTCGATTCAAACGATTTACTGCAAAGCAATCAGTTGGCACCAATATTTAAGGATTTTGGCTCTATCTGAAGAGCGATTAAGGCGCAACTGGTACCACTCGTCAAGGCATTTGCAACAAATCGACCTTTTTGGCCCTATATCTAATAGGGTTTTGCAGAATACTGATTTTAAAAATGCCAGGTGCGTTTAACAAGCGAACTGATTTGTCTGGTTGTTTTAACGACAAAGCTGCTTAAACCTGTTGTCCTGAGACTTAACTTGAATGGAGTGAAGAAATGTCCGCATTGCAAAGACTGATCAAGGCTGCGGCCGCTGCTCCATCTCATATCGTTTTGCCCGAGGGGGAGGATATCCGGATCATCGAAGGAGGGCTGGCTTCGGTGCGGGGCGGCATCGCGAAGATTACGCTGCTTGGCAATCAAAGCGCAATCTTGAAGAAGCTGTCAGGTTTTGACGGAGGCGAAGCTGCCGTGAAGTCCGGTGATGTGATGATCCTAGATCCGGTTACGTCTGACCAAGCGGAGGGATATGCGGCAAGCTTGCTCGAATTTCGTTCCGGCAAGGTAGCTGACAAGACCGCAGCCTTGAAACTGGTTCATGATCCGCTTGTTTATGCGGCGATGATGGTGCGCGAGGGCAATGCGGATGGAACGCTTGGTGGCGCGGTTTATACGACAGCTGATACCGTGCGTACCGCATTGCAGATCATTGGCAAGGCTGCGGATGCGAAAATCGTCTCGAGTTTTTTCCTGATGGTGTTGCCAAAGGGCAGGCACGGAAATGAAGAAGTTGTCGTCTTTTCAGATTGCGGACTGGTGGTCGATCCCGATTCGGCGCAGCTGGCTGGCATCGCAATCGCCTCTGCGGCGTCTTTCAAGGCACTCACCAATGAGGAGCCGCTTGTCGGCATGTTGTCTTTTTCAACCAAAGGCAGCGCCCGTCATGCCAATGTGAGCAAGGTCAGTGAGGCTACAGCCTTGGCCAAAGAACTTGCGCCGAACCTGAATATTGATGGCGAGCTGCAATTTGATGCGGCTTTTGTGGAAAGTGTAGGGGCCTCCAAAGCACCGGGCAGTGAAGTAGCAGGAAAAGCCAATGTGCTGATTTTCCCGAATCTTGATGCGGGTAATATCGGCTACAAGATCGCTCAAAGGATTGGCGGCGCGATGGCGCTTGGCCCTGTGCTTCAGGGTCTTGCCAAGCCGGCCAATGATTTGTCACGAGGCTGTACTGCGGATGATGTGTTGAACATGATCGCCGTGACAGTCAATCAGGTTCGATTGAGCAAAGGCTGATTTGAAGTGATGTTTGCCAAGTTCAAATCATGGTAAATCATTTGCTAATATTTTTACCAAAAACCATGCTTTTACCGCGCAAAATCTGTCGTATTCCAGCATCCAAATTCTGTCTTTTCTGCGCGGGATTCTCTTCCTGAAGCAAATATCTCAATCAATTCAATTGAGTTTGTTTCGTGTCCGAAATAAACAGTGTCCCATTTGCGCTATCGGCGAATTAAAAATGACTGAATCCAATCGTGATAAACTACGAAATGTTGCATACGATGTTGTAAATCATTGATGCTAGTTTCCCGGCCAAATCGTTCACACAGGAGCGTCGTGAAATGAAACGTATCATCAAGTCATTTACCAAAAACAATAAAGGCAATTTCGCAATCATCTTAGGGTTGGTGCTGGCACCGGTCGTCATGTCAGTAGGCGTGGCAGTCGATTACACTGCTTTCAAACGCATGGAAGGCAGAATGTCCCTTTCTGCTGAGGCAGCGATGCTGGCAGGATCAAAAGCAGTGGTTTATGCCCGTGAGCAGGACTATTCCAATGATGGGAAATATGACCTTACCAATGCGCAAATTGTTGCAGAGTTGGACAAGGTGTTCAAACCCTTCTTTGAAAGTAACTTTGCGGCTGGCGGTTATACGCTAAAGCCCGGTCAATACACACTCGAATATATTGAGGCTGACAATAATACCAAGGTTCGGGTCAATATGACCTATGATACCGCTGTTATGCGCGTGTTTGGAAAACCGCAAATGTATGCCAGCCGTGAAATGGTGATCAACCTCAAGGTTCAGCCTAATAACTATGTAATCGATATTGTCATGTGCATTGATGCCACCGGCTCTATGCAGAACACGCTTACGGCTGTCAAAAACAGTGCCAAAACGTTTAATACTGCCTTACGCTCAGAAATTGGCATTGGGGCTGACAGTCAAAAAGTGAAAATCCGCGTAAGACCAATATTCTATCGCGACTGGGAAGAGGGCCTTGCCTAAAAGAATGCATTAGTTGGTTACAATACATTGTATGAACAATACCTCTTAGCCTTGTTGGAATGGGAAACAGGTGGCGAGAAAAGTGCAACAGGCACAAACTGGGAAAGTGTGCGTTCAGATCTCCAAGGTTCATGGAACAGCAGTTCCTGGTATTATCAGGATGGCAGCACCTGGAAGAAGTCGTCAAAGTCCTATGATCCCAAAACGCATAAGCGGGCGAAATATGAAAACAAATGGTATTATTTCGCCACTACGGCTGAACTTGATTTATGGGTGGATGACAAGAAGGCGAAAGATACCATTGTAATCAAACCGAAAACAGGTACGCCTCCAGCAGCGCCAACCAAACTTGTCAATGATGCCCTGAATGACTATGGCGGCTTTATCGATCTTGATCCGAACCTGTCGTCAGGAAATACGAAAGACGATCAGAATACTGCGCTTTCAAATTTCCTTGGTAGCACGAATGCCAAAGGCGGGGCTGATCTTCCTGAAGCCGCTGGAGCATGCCTGAACGAAGCAATCCGCTCGAATTGGTATGATATCAAGTCTGCTGAATCCAAAGAATATTTCAAAGTGCCAGCAGGTGATGTGATTGTTTCTGAAAAAGATGACGTGCCAAAGGTTTCCTATACAAGGGTTACCAATGTTCCGGTGGTTGTGTTCTGGTCTGATGCGGCCATCAACAGCCTTCAGAAAAGCCGTGACTACATCTCTGCTTCCACGCCAGTATCTTATTCTACATTTGAACAATTGTGGGATGGAACGATACCGAGCGGCGATCCTGAATCCAGTAAGGGTGTTGCGGCCAATAATAGCGGACGTCCGGTGATCGATAATCGGTATCGTATGATGATCCACTTTGGCCCGGAAAACATTTCAGGTTTCAAGACACTCTATGATTGGGACAAGGTTTACTATGGCGGAAGCCTTTCAACCGGGAATAGCCAGGCAGTAAAAGTTATTGCCAAGAAGATTCTTGAAACAATTCCAGATCTGTTGCGGGTGGGGTCTTAGAAATTGTCGACGCGGATAGGACTCCAGTACCTATCCGCGTTGATTCTTTCTATTTTGCATTGACGGTGTTCGTCGTGAATGTGGTTCGCACTTCGCCGCTGATCTTCACGCAGGTTTGGGTTCCTGGTACATAGACAAAGCCTTCGCCATATTTATCGCAGGCAATAACGGCTGATTCGGATTCCGCTTCCACGGTGACAGGCTCACCAGCCAATGCGCTGGATACAATCAGAATGCCCGTAACAAAACTGATGATTAAACGTGCTTTTTCCATTTTCAATCTTTAGCCCGACTAGGGTCTGAATTCAATTGGGTGGTCAACGGACATTAATTTCAATATTTGGTGACCAAAATATGATGCCTGGCCGATTTACACTTCAATCGCGGCCAATAGCGCTTTTGGGATTTTAACGCCTTCCTGAGCGATCTTGGCACGGCGTTGAAGCCGCCCTTCACCGGGCAGTCGTGCCCCGTTCTGATTGGCAATTTCCTCGAACAGGCGCTCGGCTACACCGCCAGTAATCGGCTTGCGCCCAGTCTTCTTGGGATCCATGGCAAGAATAAATTCACCGCCCCGGGCAGGCCCGCCATCCGCTAGATCGTTTTCTGCAGCCTCCAGGCTCAATTGTTCACCAATCAAAGGACCCGCCATCAATTCAATCATCAAGGCAATGGAAGCGCCTTTGTAGCCGCCAAAAGGAAGTTGAGCGCCTTCCAAAACCTTGTTCGCGTCAGTGGTCGGATTGCCGTCGGAATCGATCCCTGCGCCTTCAGGGAGCGGTTTACCATCCCTTGCATGGATCATCACATCGCCCCGGGCCATAAACGCCGAAGCCTGATCAAAAGCCAGCGGCTCACCATTTAGGCGGGGCCAGGCGAACGCAAGAGGATTGGTTCCATATAGCGGTTTGATTCCTCCTGCCGGGGGAAGGCAAGGCATGTAAGAGGTGCAGGCAATGGCGCAAAGCCCTTTTTTGGCCAAGGCTTCAACTTCCGGCCAAAGGGCAGCGAAGTGAAATGTGTTTGTGATGGCCGCCACCGCGACCCCCTGGGATTTGGTTAAGTCGGTAAAATCTTCCATCATCATGGAAAGCGCCAAGGGGGTGTAGCCTCCGTCCCCGTCCACGGACAAAACCGACGGGGCTGTTCTTTCAAGTCTCGGCAGGGCTTTGCCATTTACCTTGCCGCTTTTGAGCGAGTTCACATATCCGGGAATACGGAACAGGCCGTGACTTGCACAACCATCGCGCTCGGCCATCCAGACTGTTTCAGCAATAGCCGTAGCATTAGCATTATCGCATCCAGCCGCCATTAAAGCGGCCTTGGCAAGCGTGCGCACATCGTCAAGTGAAAGGGTTGCAAGATCATCTGGCATAACTGTCTCCAATTAAGCGCAGTTTGGCACGACTCACATGAGCCAAACTGTGCATTTGATGAGTCCTGACTCTATCTATCTTGCCAAGCTGCCGCAACTTTCTTAATCAGGTTGAACCCTGCATACAAAACTGCGGCAAAAAGTGGACATTGAGTGCTACATTTAAGTTTCAAAATAATTGAACGGTTGCATCGGACCACTATGGCATTTTGCGGCTTGATGTTTCTGGTTATGGTGACAAGCACAGCGACCTCGGTGGTGATGCGCTATGTTTTTTCATACGGTGCGCTTTGGCTTCAGGATTTGAGCCTCTACAGTTTTGGCCTCTTTGCGATACTTTCGATTCCCTGCGCCATGGCGACAGACAAGCATGTTCGGGTGGATATTTTCAGGCAAAACCAATTGCCTGAAACGCAAGCCCTGATTGATCGTATCGCAATCTTCGGCCTTTTGTTTCCGGTGTTCATTCTGCTGGTTTGCTACGCCTTTGGTGATGCGCTTTACTCTTTCGCAATCCGAGAAGGTTCGCCGCAAATCGGCGGTTTGCCATTTTATTTTCTTGTCAAAGCGGGCATTCCCCTCGGAGCCTTTTTAATGCTCTGTCAGGCAATCGGATTGGTGTTGAAACGGGCTAATGATCGCGAGGCATCAGCCTGATGGCGATTGAAATCCTTTTTCTGTTATTGATGTTCTTTGCTCTATTTGCTGGGATTTTATCCGGCATGCCGGCCATGATTGCAATCAGTGGAGCGCCACTGCTTGTTGCAGGCTTGGGCATCGTGACTGGATATTTTGACCCGAGTTTTCTACATGCCTTTCCTCAACGGGTCTTGGGAATGATGGGAAACCAGCTATTCATCGCGCTACCCTTGTTCATTTTTATGGGCATCATGATGGACAAAGCAGGGCTGGCCCGCTCGATGCTGGAAGGTGCGACCCGGCTTGCCGGCACTTCTCGCAACTCTCTGGGGCTTAGCGTCCTCGCCATCAGCACTCTTATTGCTGCAACCACAGGCGTTGTTGGCGCAACTATCGTGATGCTTGGAGCGATCTCATACCCGGCTTTGGTTCGTTCTGGTATATCCCAGAGACTGGCTAGCGGCTTGGTAGTGTCTGCGGGAACCTTGGGCCAAATCATCCCACCTTCCATTGTGCTGATTATTCTGGCCGATCAAATATCCAATGCCCATCAGGAGGCTCAACGGGCGGGGGGTACCTTTGCCATTGAACCTGTCACGGTGAGCGATCTATTTGCAGGAGCAATGATCCCTGGGCTGTTACTGGTTATATTATACAGCATCTATTTTGTCGTTTCTGCTAAATCTGAGAGGGCGAGGGAGGCAGGTTCGGAAGCACTCCCTCAAAACGCCGAGGCAGCGCAAGATAGCGTATCAATTGCAAAAGCCTCGGTCGTCGTTTTGCTGATGCCATTATTTCTGATATTGGCCGTCTTGGGGTCAATCGTCTTCGGAATTGCTACGCCCACGGAAGCTGCTGCGGTTGGTGCCGTTGGAACGCTTTTGCTAAGTGGTATCAAAATCAGTGACCCGGCAAAATCTCGTTTAACCTATCAACTTTCATGGCTGGGGCTAGGGACGATGATCCTGTTGCCAGTCGCCAAATTGCTGATGGATTTTACAAATGGTTCAATGCCCATAATTTTTGTGCCTCTGGCCTTGGTCGCTATTGTTTCTGCAGGCATAATTGTTGGCGCGGCTGAATTATGGCGTGCCGGCATTTTGAAGAATGTCTCCGGCGAAGTCATTCATCTTTCTGGGATGATTTTCGGTATCATCCTTGCTGCCTCGGTTTTATCACTGGTGTTTCGCGGTTTTGGCGGAGATCAATTTTTCGCTGAATTGGCAGGTTCATTGCCCGGTGAAAAATGGGGCGCGCTGCTGCTTGTCATGATCATTGTCTTTCTGCTTGGTTTTGTGCTGGAGTTTATCGAGATCATCTTCATCACAGTTCCTATTGTGGGCCCGCTCCTGTTGGGTATGGGGTTTGATCCGGTTTGGCTTGCGGTCCTGTTTGCGCTGAATTTGCAAACGTCGTTTTTAACGCCGCCTTTTGGCGTTGCCCTGTTTTACTTCCGCTCCGTTGCTCCGGCTTCCCTTAGAACAGAAACGCTTTACAAAGCGATTATTCCTTTTGTCGGTCTTCAGCTATTGGCACTTGTATTGGTAGCGTGTTTTCCGAAATTGGTATCGTGGCTTCCGGCGTATCTTTTCGGATGAATTTGGCGGTAATAAGCGGTAATAACTTGACGGTGCAGACGCTTCGTGTTTTCCAAAGAGACGAAAGTTTGGGAGAGGTGAATGGCAAAATATATATTGGCGATTGATCAGGGCACAACGTCATCAAGAGCGATTGTGTTTGATGCCAAACAGAAAATAATTGGTCTGGGGCAGCAAGAGTTCAAACAATATTTTCCAAAATCAGGATGGGTTGAACATGATCCTGAAGAGATATGGCAAAGCGTTGTTGCCACCTGTAAAACCGCCATCAAAAATGCCAAAATCAAAGCGATTGATATCGCTGCTATCGGAATTACCAACCAGCGTGAAACAACGGTTATGTGGGATCGCAAAACTGGCAAAGCGGTCCATAATGCAGTTGTGTGGCAGGACAGAAGAACGGCTGATTTTTGCGCCAAACTGAAGAAGGCAGGTAAGGAAAAGAGCTTTACAACCAAGACAGGACTTCTGCTTGATCCGTATTTTTCTGGAACGAAAGTTTCCTGGCTTCTTGAAAATGTCAAAGGTCTGCGGGCAAGGGCCAAGGCCGGAGAAATCGCCTTTGGAACGATCGACAGCTTTTTGATCTGGCGCCTAACGGGTGGTGTGAGACATGTAACCGATGCAACAAATGCCTCGCGAACTTTGATGTTCAATATCAAGACCAATAAATGGGACAGGAGCCTGCTCGAGACGCTGGATGTGCCAGCCGCTGTTCTTCCCGAAGTTCTAGATTGCTCCGCAGATTTTGGCGTGACCATTAAATCCATACTGGGTGCCGAGATTCCAATTCTTGGTGTGGCGGGAGATCAACAGGCGGCGAGTATTGGCAATACCTGTTTTGAACCGGGTATGTTGAAGTCAACTTATGGAACGGGCTGTTTTGCCTTGTTGAACACGGGGGAGGATTGCGTTTCGTCCAAAAACCGTTTGCTGACGACCATTGCTTACCGACTGAATGGCAAGACAACCTATGCGCTGGAAGGTTCGATTTTCATGGCCGGGGCAAGTGTACAATGGTTGCGCGATGGCCTCGGGTTCATGAAAGCTGCTTCTGAAAGCGGGGCCATGGCCGCCAAAGCTGATCCCAATCAGAATGTCTATCTGGTTCCGGCCTTTGTGGGGCTTGGAGCGCCGCATTGGGACGCAGAAGCGCGTGGCGCCTTGTTCGGCTTGACCCGGGCCACAGGACCCAATGAAATTGCCAAGGCTACTTTGGAAGCTGTGTGCTACCAGACCCATGATCTGCTTGAGGCCATGCAGAAAGACTGGAAAACTGCTGGCAAAAAGAAGACTGTCCTTCGGGTGGATGGCGGCATGGTCGCCTCAAACTGGACCATGCAGTTTTTGGCAGATGTCTTGAATGCCCCAGTCGATCGCCCAGTGGTGCTGGAAACAACGGCTCTTGGAGCTGCGTGGCTGGCAGGGTCAAGGGCGGGGATATGGCCAGACCAAAAAGGATTTGCCAAAACATGGGCAAAAGACACAAGGTTCAAATCGAAGATGAAACCAGCTGAACGCAAGCGGAAACTTGCCGGATGGAAAGATGCGGTTTCGCGCACTTTGGTAAGTTAGGGAAAATTGATTGATGAGTAATTCTGGGGGCTCTTTCCCGTTACAATGGGTGCGTGATCAATTTCCATCGCTTGGCGTGCAGGATAACGGCCAACGCCGTATTTATCTTGATAATCCTGCGGGGAC
The DNA here is from genome assembly GCA_049680405.1 of Salaquimonas sp. Lineage (GTDB taxonomy): Bacteria > Pseudomonadota > Alphaproteobacteria > Rhizobiales > Rhizobiaceae > Salaquimonas. The sequence goes on from JBAUHS010000076.1 coordinate 10,842, forward strand.
TCAGGTCCCCCAGCGCGTGGCTGATGCGATCAGCAATGCGATACTCTATTCCAATGCCAATTTGGGCGGCGTATTTCCAACCAGTGTTGCCGCTGAAAATATTATCGAAGCCGGTCACCAGTCAATGGCGGACTTTTTCGGGTGTTTGCCGGATGAAGTAATCATCGGTCCGAATATGACATCGCTGACCTATCATTTCTCGCGCATGATTGCCAATCGTTATAACGGTACAGGCTTTGAGCCCGGCGATGAAATTATTGTCACGCAGATGGACCATGAGGGGAATGTTTCACCCTGGCTTCAACTTGCCGAAGACATGGGGCTCGTGATCCGCAAATTGCCGTTTAACACCCAAAGCTGGCAAGTGGAAGCAGAAGATCTGGAACGGCTTATTACGGACCGGACGAGATTGCTGGCGCTGAATTACTCCAGCAATCTGACCGGTTCCGTCAATGATGTTGCAACGCTGGTTGCTGTTGCAAAAGCTGCCGGAATTCTGACCTATGTGGATGCGGTGCAGTTTGCACCTCATGGGGCTATTGATGTTAAAGCGCTGGACTGCGACTTTCTGATTTGTTCTTCCTATAAATTTTTCGGCCCTCATTCAGGAATTTTGTACGGAAAAAAATCAGTGCTGGAAGCGATCGTTCCATATAAATGTCGTTGTTCAGATGATGTGTTTCCCTATAAATTTGAAACAGGTACGCCGCAGATTGAGCTGGTTGCTGGCCTGTCAGAAACGGTCGATTATATAGCTGATCTCGGCAAGCAACTGGGTTCATCCGGTGATCAAAGAGCAATGATCAAGGCTGCCTTTGCTGCGTCCCAACAGGAAGAGACCGACTTGGTCAAGGATCTGATTGACGGCATATCGACGATCAAAGGAACCGAGATTCACGGTATCACGGATAAGACCAGATTTGAGCATAGAGTTCCAACGGTCTCTTTTACCATCAAGGATATTGTTCCCGATACGCTGGTGCGGCGTTTGAATGGTGAGGGGATCTTTTGCTGGTCTGGACACAATTATGCTTGGGAAGTGGTTCACCAATTGGGAATTAACCCGGATCACGGTGTCGTGCGGATTGGCATTGCCAATTACAATTCCAGGCAGGAAATTGCAGAAACTGTAGAAAGCGTTACCCGCAATATTGCGATGCTAAGGCAGGACAGATAAATGTGGCTGCTGTTCATATCACATTGGCGAAAGCGGCTTGATGGCTGACGAGGGAAATACGTTTTGGGATGCCTTCTTGTTGGTCGCGTCTTTTGATGCGGATCTTTACGAGATTATCTGGCTTTCTCTACAAGTCAGCTTATCGGCGCTTGCCATAGCCTGTTTCATTGGTATTCCTCTTGGTTCATTACTAGCTTCAACCCGTTTTCCGGGAAGAACTGTGATCAATATTCTTCTTAATGCGATGATGGGGTTGCCGCCCGTAGTCGTGGGCTTGATCCTTTATCTGATGCTTTCCAATTCTGGGCCTTTGGGCGTTTTGCAATTGCTGTACACACCCGGCGCCATGATCATTGCCCAGGCCGTGCTGGTCACGCCGATTGTTGCGGCTTTAGCGCGTCAATCACTGGTCGAAATGCATGAAGAATATGAAGAGCAGTTTCAGCTTTTTGGACTGACCCGGTTTGAAGCCATACGCACCCTGATCTGGGAAGCGCGATATAGCCTGCTCACGGCAATTCTTGCGGGGTTTGGTCGCGCGATTGCCGAGGTGGGTGCCGTGCTGATTGTGGGTGGTAATATCGACCATCTCACGCGGGTCATGACGACAACCATTGCGCTGGAAACCTCACGGGGAAATCTCGCAATTGCTCTTGGTCTTGGCATTGTCCTGATCCTGATTTCTCTCACTGTAAATGTGCTTTTATATGCTGTTCGGGCAACAGCCAGCAGGTCGCGATATGCCTGATCATAAAGTAGAGGGCATTACTCCGATCATTGGGGCGAATATCAAGATCGAGCGGTTGGGCCGCACCCTGCTTGATATCTCACATATCGAGCTTGGTAGCCCCGGCGTTACTTCCATCATTGGCCATAATGGCGCTGGTAAATCGTTGTTATTGAAAGTGCTGACCGGACTTGTCGCTCCTGATCGAGGGGTGGTGACCTGGAACGGAAGGAAACCGACCAAAGATGATTATCATCTTCTTGGCTATATGAAACAGAATGCGGTTTTGCTTCGCCGGTCTGCCAAGGCCAATCTTGAATATCCGCTGTTAATCAGAGGAATGTCGAAAGCTGAAGCATCGCTTAAGGCGGATGAAGCGCTCAAAGAAATGGGCCTGGAGAAGATATCCGACAGTTCCGCGCGCGTCTTGTCAGGTGGGGAGCGGCAACGCCTGTCTCTTGCAAGGATGCTGATCGGTGATCCCAAGATCATTATTCTGGATGAGCCTACTGCTAGTCTTGATCCGGTATCTCGTGCTTCCATTGAGACTGTCGTTCTTGCCTTAAAAAAACAGCATAAACCGGTCATCCTTGTTACCCATGATCTAGGCCAGGCAAAAAGACTGTCTGAGCGAATTGTTTTCATTGATAATGGGAATATACTGGAGCTAAGTTCATCGGAAGATTTTTTCGCCAAACCCGCAAATAGAATCGCCCAAGATTTCCTGCAAAACTGATGGAATGTTATGAATGAAAGAGTTTCTGACCCTTCGACGCTTCGCCAGGAAATTGGCATTGGGTCTATCCTTATCGCTGCTGCCTTTGAGCGGCGCCCAAGCGGAAGATGTTATTACTGTGCAGTCAACAACATCGACCAGAGACTCCGGTCTTTATGACTTCATTTTGCCTGTCTTTCAGAAAGAAAGCGGGATTGAGGTCCGCGTTGTTGCGGTGGGTACGGGCCAAGCCATTCGCAATGCGCAAGACTGCAATGGCGATGTGCTGCTGGTTCATTCCAAACCGGATGAAGAGAAATTCGTTGCCGATGGTTACGGCGTCAAGCGGTATGATCTGATGTATAATGACTTTGTCATTGTCGGGCCTGCGGCAGACCCTTCCAAGGTCAAAGAAGCCAAAACTGTTTTTGACGCTTTGAAAAAAATTGCTGAAACCAAATCCTTGTTTGCTTCACGCGGGGATGATTCCGGCACCAACAAAGCCGAGCTTCGTTTGTGGGAGAAGGCGGGGTTTGATCCGAAAGCGGCAAGCGGGACGTGGTATCTTGAAACCGGATCAGGCATGGGCAAAACGCTCAATGTGGCTGTTGGCAAAAATACCTATGCTTTGAGCGATCGCGCAAGCTGGACCAAATATGGCAACAAACAGGATCATGTGATTGTGTTTGAAGGCGATCCGCCGATGTTTAACCAATATGGCGTTATGGAAGTTTCTTCTGACAAATGCCCGAATGTGAACGCAAAAGCGGCAGCAACATTCGTGAACTGGTTGATCTCCGAGCAGGGGCAAAAGACGATTGCCGATTACAAGATTAGCGGCGGCCAGGTATTTTTCCCGAATGCGAATGCAGCGGTCAATTAACCCCGCATTCTGGTTCCCTCCGGGTCAAACAGTTCCGACATATAGACCGTAGCATTGCGCATCGTACCGAGGATTTCTATCTGTGCTTTTTGGCCGTCCTTGGCGATGGCTGATGGCAGAAAGCCAATGGCAACCGACTTTTTCGCATAATGGGCAAAGCCGCCAGAGGTGACGAAGCCGACGACTTTACCATCGACAAAAATAGGCTCATCGCCCTGAACATCGCCTTCATTCATATCGGCTGGATCGCTTTCAACGACAAAGGTGTAAAGTTTTCGGGTAGGGCCATTTGCCCGATCTTTCTCTGCTGCTGCTCTACCGATAAAGTCGACGTTCTTTTTCCATGAAATGAACCGATCCATTCCGGTTTCAGCGGACGTATAGTCCGGGCGAAATTCACGTCCCCAGGAGCCAAAGCCTTTTTCCAGACGAAGGCTCATCATGGCGCGCATGCCGAAGGGTTTCATTCCAAATTTAGCGCCTTCACGGGCAAGTTCTCCATAGAGTGTTTTTTGCTCTTCAGCGGGAACATAAATCTCGTATCCAAGATCGCCCGTATAGCTTACGCGCTGAACCAGTGCGCGGGATGTGCCGATATCAATCCAGCGAATATCCATGAATTTCATGTCGCTGACATCCTGGAAGCTGACAGCCTGCAGCAGTTCTTTGGCCTTTGGACCGGCGATCTGGAAACCGATGCGCTTTGTGGAAATATTCTCGATGGTGACTGAGCCGTCTTCCGGCAGATTTTGCCCAAACCAGCGCATATGGACTTGTTGCATGCCGAAGGAGGCTGTGAGTTGGAACTCGTTTTCCGAGATGCAAGAAACCGTGAAATCGCCGATCAATTTGCCTTTTGGCGATAGCATTGGCGTGAGAGAAAGGCGGCCTTGTTTGGGGATGCGTCCAGCCATGACCCTGTCGAGCCAATCGCGCGCTGCGCTGGAGCCATTTGGGCAGGTGACGAGATATTTGCCGAAATTATGGACTTCATTGATCCCGACATTTTCACGTACGGCGCGGCACTCTTCTGCTACGGCTGCAAAGGCATTTGACCTGCGGAAAGTGGGGGTTTCTTCGAGTGGTTCACCTTCCGGTGCGAAGTAATTGACTGCTTCCATGCCGTAATGGGCGCCAAAGACGGCTCGTTGTTCTTTCCAGATATCGTAAGCTGGTGTTGTTTGATGGGGGCGGGCCGCTGGCAATTCTTCATTGGGGTAGGAGACAGAGAAACGTCTTTGATAATTCTCTTTTACCTTCGCCCTTGTGTAGCCCGGCGTTATCCATTTGCCGAAACGGGCAACATCCATAGCGAAAACATCGCGGCTGGGCTCGCCTTCCACCATCCATTCGGCAAGCGTGAGGCCAACGCCGCCACCTTGGGAGAAGCCCGCCATCACGGCGCAGGCGGACCAGAAATTTCTAAGGCCGGGAACAGGACCAACCAATGGGTTGCCATCAGGCGCAAAGGTGAAGGGCCCATTGATGACTTTCTTGATGCCGGCACGTTCCAGAACCGGGAACCGCTTGAAGGCGAATTCAAGGCTTTCGCCAATGCGCTCCAGATTATCATTCAACAGTTCATGGCCAAAGTTCTGGGGTGTACCATTGACAGCCCATGGGTCGCAGCGCTGCTCATAAAAGCCGATGCAAATGCCGCGACCTTCCTGGCGCAAATAGCTTTCGCCTTCCGGATCCATGACATGGGGCAATTCTTCGTCGCGTTCATAGACTTCCGGCGTTTCTTCGGTGATCAGATATTGATGCTCCATCGGATGAAGCGGGAAATAAACGCCAGCGAGTTCACCCACTTCACGCGCCCAAAGACCCGCGGCATTGACCACATGTTCGGCGATGATTGTTCCTTGCTCGGTCACGACCTGCCAGGCCCCGTCATTCAGCGGGTTCAGCTCCAGCACAGGATTACGCAGAACGATCTCCGCGCCCGCCATCCGTGCGGCCTTGGCATAGGCATGGGTTGTGCCTGACGGGTCCAAATGCCCGTCGAGGGGGTCATATAATCCACCGATCACGCCGTCTGTATTCGTGATGGGAGACAGCTGCCTGATTTCGTCCGGCCCGACAATGCGCGTATCGAGCCCCATATATTTGTGCTTGGCATGTTCGGCGACCAGATAATCCATCCGGTCTTTGCTGCCCGCCAGCGTAACCCCGCCCACATGGTGCAGGCCGCAAGACATGCCGGTGATTTCTTCAAGCTCCTTGTAGAGGCGGATGGTGTAGCCCTGAAGGGCTGCCATATTGGTGTCAGCGTTTAGCGTGTGAAAGCCGCCTGCCGCATGCCAGGTGGAACCGGAGGTCAGTTCCGAGCGTTCGATTAGCATGATGTCGGTCCAACCGAGTTTCGTCAGATGATACAGCACCGAACAGCCAACCACGCCGCCGCCGATAACAACTACTTTTGTATGGGTTTTCATCTAATCTTCCTGCCTGAATTTTCAATTTTCAATTAGGTGCAGGAAACAGGGTTTTACGTCAATTGAAAGCTTTGGAAACGAACAGTAGAAGCAAATTTACGGCGTGGGTCGATTTTGGGGAAGGTACAAGCATTGCCATGCTGTTATTGCCATCGATATTCCGCGATACAAAAACGCCGCTCAAGCCTCACGGCTTGGCAGCTTGCTAATCCCGCCATTTTTCCTGGACCAGGCCAAAGGTGCGCCGAGGAAGTTCTCGACGGATTTCAGCGTCTTTGCATCAAAGAGTTTTTCTTTTTTTGCAACGGCCAATACATCTTCCCAGGTGCAGAGGTAATGCAGGTTCATGCCGTGCTTGGCGAGGGTTTTGGGCGCATCCTTGAAGATGCCGTAATAGAATACCGAAAACGTATCGGTGACTTCCGCACCAGCGTCGCGGATCGCATTGGCAAAGCCGATCTTTGAGCCGCCATCGGTGGTCAGGTCCTCAACGAACAATACGCGCTGGCCTTGCTTGAGATCGCCTTCAATACGGGCATTGCGGCCAAAGCCTTTTGGTTTTTTGCGGATATAGATCATCGGCAGGCCTAAGCGCTCGGCGATGAAGGCCGCATAGGGAATGCCTGCGGTTTCGCCGCCGGCAACCACATCATATTTTTCAAACCCCGCATCGCGCATCACCGTTGCACAACCAAAATCGCACACAGCTGAGCGGATGCGCGGATAGGAAATCAGCTTGCGGCAATCAATATAGACCGGGCTTTTGAGGCCGGAGGTGAAGGTATAAGGTTCGTCTGCCCTGAAGTGGACGGCTCCGATTTCCCAAAGCATTTTCGCGGTCAGTTCAGCGATGGTTTTTTGATCAGGAAAGGAGTTTTGAAACATCTGTCAGCTCTTTAAGTTTTCTCGGTTGGCGTTAGCGCAGCGATAGCAGGGATTTGTGACAAAGGGGAGTGTGCAGCAAAATTTCCATGTGGATGGTTTATCGCGCGAAAATCGAGTATCATCTGCCCATAAACAAGGAGGAAAAAGAATGTCCTATATCGACGGATTTGTGGCGGCTGTGCCGACAGCCAATAAAGACAAATTCATTGCGCACTCGAAAGCCATGATGCCGTTTTTCAAAGAGCTTGGCGCATTGTCTGTGACCGATTGCTGGGGCGATGATGTGCCGGATGGCAAGGTGACATCGTTTCCGCTGGCGGTTCAAAAAAAGGATGATGAGACGGTCGCGTTTTCATGGATTGTCTGGCCGGACAAGGAAACCCGTGATGCCGGAATGGAGAAAATGATGAGCGATCCGCGAATGGCGGAAGTGGAAATGCCGTTTGATGGCAAGCGCATTATTTTCGGCGGTTTTGTTCCGGTGTTTGAAGCGACGGCTTAAGCCAACTACTTCATCATTGCTTTGCGTCGCTCCTTCATGCGCTCATGGGCTTCGTCTGTTCCATCGTGGAATGAACCGAACCACTTATCCCAAGGCACATCCAGATTGCCATAATTGCACTCGAAATAACGGTGGTGCATTTGATGGTGAAAGGTGCCCAATGCAAAACGGTTTTCATCTTTAACCAAGAGCCCTTCAAAACCGGTATGTGAGGTCACACCTGTCAGGGACTGATGCTGCATCTGAAACAGAATGTGCAGGGGATGGGCGGGTATGATGAAATGGATCAATACGCTGGAGAAAAACATTAAATGTTCGATCGGGTGCATGGAAATGCCGGACCACGGGCCGACATTGGTGTTGCGGTGGTGAAGTGCGTGGGCAAGTTTGTAGAGCGGCGGCCAATGCAGCGCCCGGTGTATCCAGTAAAAGTGGAAAGAAATCCAGACGGGCGTTAACAGGTACAGAACGAAGAACCAGACCTGGCCAAGGGGGGAATTGTCTGACCAAATCAACATCGGCGCATAGCCGTTCGCCATGGCCCAGAACATCAATACTTCATAAGTGGTCCAGAAGAATACGCCGGAACCCAATGTCCAGAACATATTGTCGTACACCTGTGTCCCGAAGGTAAACATACGACTTGGCGGCATTGCCTCGCGAGGATCATATTTTAGCTTCGTTCCTTGCTTTTTCTTGGCGTGAAAATACCAGTGCAGGGAGCCTGCGACGAGAAAAATCAGTATGAAGTTGCGCAGCCAGATCGCGCCGATCCACTCCCAGTGAAGCGTCTTCATGGTTTCCATGCTTGGCTGAAACCATGTCCAGCAGATAAGGCCGATGGCAACCAGAACAGCGTTTTCCGTCAGCGGCATCCAACGAACCGCAAACCATTTGCCGATTTTAGCGGGCGAGGGCGGCCATTGCCATACAGGGGATGCCTGAATAGGAACGGGCGGCTTGTAGTTCCATTCGCGTTTGGCAGTTTTGCCTTGGCTCTTTGTCATGAATGGCAGTCCCCATTTGTTTTCAAAGCTGATCTTCTGATCACTATCGGCCATTATCGTTAGCTTACTTCACACGTAATTTGAACATGATTCATTCTTATTGAGTGAGGCTTGGCAAAGGGGCGTTTCAAATAGTTGAAGATCGTTGTCTAAATTGCCGGTTTTCTAAGGAAAAATCATGAGAAATTTATTGGGCGCAGCAGCGCTCGTTTTTGCTGTTTCAACAATCGCAACTCCGGTAATGGCTGAAGAGATTCAGCGTACAGAATTGGGCTTGCTTGAATGTACTGTAGAAGGCGGATTTGGCCTGTTGATCGGCTCATCGAAAAAAATGACCTGCTCATTTGAACACAAAGAAGGCACCGTTGAAAATTACACAGGCACAATCGACAAGCTCGGCCTTGATATCGGCGTTACAGGCGAGTCATTCATGAAATGGGTTGTGTTTACACCGCTTGGTAATGCGATTGGCGACCATGCCTTGCAGGGAACCTATGGCGGCGTGTCTGCTGAAGCAAGTTTCGGTGTTGGCCTTGGTGCCAATGCGCTTGTTGGTGGTTCGGACAGGAAAATTGGCTTGCAGCCATTCAGTGTTGAAGCAAAAACGGGTTTGAACCTTGCTTTGGGTCTTTCAAAACTGACGCTGGAAGCGGCTCAATAAGACTTTTGGCGATTTAGTTATTCGTTGAGACTATAAAAAATTGCCCGGCATCTTGATGGATGTCGGGCTTTTTATTGACGTGATAACTTTATTAGGACCTCGACTCAAAGCTTGGGTTTCGCTTTAGGTGCTCGCCCAGATCATTCTCGAGCTGGGTAAATAGGTTAAAATCGAGAATCAGGCTAAGTTAATATTGTAAATCCTCATCACGGGGAAATGGGAGGACATTATGTCACTAAGTGCACCTAAAAATATTGTTTTCATCATCGCTTTGATTATAGCCATTTTGGGACTTTTAGCAGGGCTTGGAGTTTTTGCTATTATTCCATTGTCAGCGTTTTGGTTGATGACAATCGCTTATGCCATCTTGGCAGCAGGATGCCTGTTAAAGGGCGTCTAATCTGCTGATTGCCAAATTACATTGTTGAGAAAGGCCGGATTTTGTTCGGCCTTTTTTTGATGGCTCATCGTTTCATCCCCGCAGCCTTTCTCCTTTAGGATCAAACGGCGCGGCTTCTAGCAGCGTTGCCTTGTGATCAAGACCCAAGACGGCGATATGGAATTGTGTGCCGGGAATGGCATGGGCGGTTTTTACAAAACCAAGGGCAATGGATTTGCCGACCGAATGGCCATAAGAACCAGAGGAGACTCTGCCAACCGGCTTGCCGTCGAGTGAGAAGATCGGCTCTCCGCCGACAGCGTCTGCATTGTGGGGCGTTTCCACCTCAAAAGCCACAAGTCGCTCGCGGGGCGCTTTGTCTTTGAGGGCGATATAAGCGTCGCGGCCAAGGAATTCCGGCTTGTCCAGTTTGATCAGGCGATCAAGGCCAACTTCCTGTGGCCAGTATTCAGGCGAGTATTCGCGGCCCCAGGAACCATAACCTTTTTCGACGCGGAGCGAAAGGAGCGAGCGCCCCCCGACAGGGCGAACATCGAGGTCTTTTCCAGTCTCCAGCAATGTTTCATAAAGAGCGACCTGGTTCTCCTGATCAACGTAAAGCTCCCAGCCAAGATCGCCTGTAAAGGAAACCCGCAAGGCAACGGCGTCAACGCCGCC
>JBAUHS010000077.1:0-13524 GCA_049680405.1 Salaquimonas sp.
CGACTGTGGCCGTCGCTGCGCGAATACGAGCGAGAAGCGCGAGACGGTTGGCCCTGATGCTTTCATCTTCGTCATTGACCAATACATTTTCAAAAAACGCGTCGATAGGCGCACGCAAAGATGCAAGCCGGCTCATGGCCTCGTCATAGTTTTCAGCTTCAATGGCATTGGCCGCGAGCAACTCCACATCCTTAAGCGTTTCAAACAAGGCGCGCTCTACATCATTCTGCAAAAGACTGTCGGAAACATCACTGGCAATCACTGTGCCTTTTTTCTCTTCAGCCGCCAGAATATTGGCCGCGCGTTTATAGCCTTGAATGAGGTTCACACCATCATCACTGTCCACCAATTTTTGGAGGGCAGACGCACGCTGCGAAATAGCTAAAAGGTCGTCGCTCTCATCGGTCAGCACCGCGTCAATCACATCATGGCGAATACCCTGATCCTTGAGAAAAACTTTGAGGCGATCATGGAAGAATGAGAGGAGGTCCTGGTTTACCTTTTGCGACAACCCCAATCGAACACCATTCTCAATCACCAACCGGATCACGCCAAGTGCAGCACGGCGTAACGCAAACGGGTCTTTTGAACCTGTCGGTTTTTCATCAATCGCCCAAAACCCAACGAGCGTATCGAGCTTGTCGGCAAAGGCAACGGTGACAGAAACCGGGTCTCTTGGAACCTCATCAGTCGGACCGAGGGGTTTGTAATGTTGTTCGATGGCCAGTGCTACCGACACTGGCTCCCCAGACAATTCCGCATAGCGTCGACCCATTTTGCCCTGCACTTCGGGAAACTCGAAAACCATCGCCGATTGAAGATCAGCCTTGGCTAGATAGGCAGCGCGCTTAGCCTGCTCCATATCAGCACCAACGATCGGAGCCAGTTCCTCAGAAAGCGCGATTATGCGTCTTACGCGGTCGCCTTGAGAACCCAACTTTGCGTGGAAGGTTACATCATCCAACCCGTCTACCCAAGGTTTAAAGCCGTCAGATTTTGAGTCGGTAACTTGCTGTAAGTCACTGTTCCAAAAGAATTTTGCGTCTGACAAGCGAGCAGCGACAACCTTGCCATTGCCTCGGGCAACCTCTGCACCTCCATCGGACGGAATAATGTTTGAAACCAGAATGAACTTGTTGGCCAGTTCTTCTTCATTCTGTTTACGGACCACAAAACATTTCTGGTTTTCCTTGATCGTCAAGCGAACAACTTCGGCTGGAATCTCAAGAAAACTTTCGTCAAACTCACCCATCAACACCGTTGGATATTCAACCAGATTGGCCACTTCATTAAGCAGGCCTTCGTCTTCGACCAATTCAAAGCCTTGCGCAAAGGCAAGGTTCTTAGCGTCAGCCAAAATCATTTCCTTGCGGCGCTCGGCATCGAGAACCACTTTCGACTTGTCCAGTTTATCGACATAATCAGCAAAGCGCTTCACCTTGAAAGCCTGGGGCGCAAGAAAACGATGGCCCCGGGTTTCATTGCCAGCCGTCAGGCCGCCAACTTCAAAGGGAATAATTTCCGGCTCTTCGGTTTCTGGACCAAAGGTACAAATGATGGAGTGCAGCGGGCGCACCCATTTGAATGCGCCGGCATCCCGACTCGCCTCGCCCCAGCGCATCGATTTTGGCCAAGGAAAACTCTTGATAATTGTCGGCATGACTTCGGCGATAATGTCTTTTGCATCGCGGCCGGGCTTTTCAATCACTGCTACGTAGAAGTCACCTTTTTTAGGGTCATTCTGCACTGTCGCCTGATCGATACTATCCAAACCAGCGCCGCGCAAAAATCCGGCAATTGCCTGCTCCGGCGCATCAGTGCGCGGGCCCTTTTTTTCTTCTTTAATGTCAGCGGATTTTGAGGTCAAACCGCGCAGGTCCAATGCCAATCGGCGCGGTGTCCAATATTCTTTTGCGCCTTCATAGGTCAGCCCGGCATCAACCAATGCATTGGTAACGAGCTGCTTCAAATCGCCTGCTGCTTTCTTTTGCATGCGGGCAGGTATCTCTTCGCTGAAAAGTTCAAGTAATAAATCGGGCATGAGATCATTCTTACGCAAATTGATGTTGTGCTTGCGTTAGCAAGAGACACCGTCAATGTCACCATCTCTGTTGAATTTCGACACGGTTTTTCACGAACATCACAATTAGCAATCACAGATCTGTGAGGAATTATCGCGGAGCATCACAGCCTTGTGGTTTGCTGTTGAACAGGCCGTTTTCTAATTTTGGCGCAACTGCTTCTCAACACAGCAGCTCAATTTTTTAAACCCTGAAAACGTCTGGAGAACCAAAAATGTTAAAAATCCTTCGCCTTGGTGTAACAAATCTCGTCTTTGCCGGTACACTATTTCTTGGGGCCGTTGCTGCGTTTGCCGGTCAATTCGACGTCAACCAAACCAATACCGGCCTTGGCATAAGAGGCTATGATCCGGTGGCCTATTTCACCGTTGGTAAACCAACCAAGGGTGATTTCAGCATCACCGCGCTACATGATGGAACCACCTACCGCTTTGCTTCGGAAGAAAACAAAAAGGCCTTTGAAGCCGATCCAGCGAAGTTTCTGCCGCAATATGGTGGGTTTTGTGCCTTTGGCCTCGCCAATGGCGTGAAAGTTGATGCGGACCCTGAGCTATGGACCGTTGCCGATGGCCGCCTGTTCTTGAATCTTGCTCCGCCTGTTGCCGAGCGTTTCAGCAAGAATGTTGCTGGCTTTGTTGCCGATGCGGACATGAAATGGGTTGATCTGAAAGATGTGAACCCGCTTGAAACCGTAAAATAATCTCTGAACTCACCCATCAGAGACAACAAAGCATCCGGCAACTTCACCAGCCGGATGCTTCTTTATTTAAATGTGAGATTATTCAAAGCGCCTTGTGCGACCCGTCGCAGAAAGGTTCCCCATTGGTCTGTTTGCATGCGCAGAAATACTTGGTGCCTGAGGCTTCAGCCTTCCAAGCCATTGGCGCGAAATCGCTGCCCTTATGAGAGCCGTCGCAGAACGGCTGTTTGGAGGATTGCCCGCAAGTGCACCAGAAATAGGCTTTGCCTTCTTCGACGTCTACTGCGATCGGTTCTTTTGCTGCTACTGCGCCTTTGGCCATTGAAATTCTCCAGATTGGTTGATTTGTTTCAACAACCTAGATGAGTGAGACCACTAAGCAAGCGCTGATTGATGAACAGTGTGTTGCTATTCAACCGCTTCCAAAGCGCCGCCAGCCTCGGTGCGCAAAAAGGCTTCGCCGCAGGCTTTTGAGAGATCCCGAACAGCGAGGATATATTTCTGGCGCTCGGTCACGGAGATAACACCTCTAGCGTCAAGCAGATTGAACACGTGCGAGGCCTTGATACATTGGTCATAAGCGGGATGCGCCATGACAATGGATTTACCATTTTTCGGGTCAATGTCTTCGGCGGCAAGGATGCGGCGGCACTCGGCCTCGGCATCTTCAAAATGGCGCAACAGCGTTGGCGTATCAGCCACATCGAAGTTCCAGCGGGAATATTCGCGTTCGGTCTGCTGGAAAATATCGCCATAGGTGACTTTGTCATTTCCCTCGCGGCCATTGTAATTGAGATCATAGACGTTATCGACGTCCTGCACATACATCGCAAGGCGCTCAAGGCCGTAGGTCAATTCGCCCGCAACAGGGGAGCATTCAACGCCGCAAATCTGTTGGAAATAAGTAAATTGCGAGACTTCCATGCCATCGCACCAAACTTCCCAGCCGAGACCCCAGGCGCCAAGGGTTGGCGATTCCCAGTCATCTTCCACGAAGCGGATATCATGCAGGTCTGTATCAATGCCTATGGCTTTCAAGGAGCCGAGATAGAGTTCCTGCAGGTCCGGCGGCGAAGGCTTTAACAGCACCTGATATTGATAATAATGCTGCAAGCGGTTCGGGTTTTCGCCATAACGGCCATCGGTCGGGCGACGTGAGGGTTGAACATAGGCCGCATTCCAGGCTTTGGGCCCAAGGGCGCGCAAGGTCGTTGCCGGGTGAAAAGTTCCCGCCCCCACTTCCATGTCATAGGGTTGTAACACCACGCAGCCATAATCCGCCCAATATTGATGCAAGGCCAGAATCAATCCCTGAAATGATCTTGTGGGATGCATATGCGCCGCTAGGTCAGTTTTGGTGGTCACGGAGGGCCTCGTATAAAATTTCTTCAAGGCCACCGTTAAGCATTTACGCATACCGCCGTCAAGAAAACTGATCCATAGAAACGACTCCCTGCGGCGTTGTCGACACATGAAACCGGTCGTCGCTTCTAGTAAGGGTGACAAACAATTTTCAGAAAAAAGAAGGCCCGCGATGTCTGAAGGTGCAATCGAAACTGAAATCACAGAAATCTCGACCAATCGCTCACGGTTCTTAGCTGTCTCCAGTATTATTTTTTCGACCACTATCATGTCTGCGGCCAGCGGGCTTTTGTTTGCCTATGTACCAACGAAACTGCTGGACTTGGGGTTTGAAACCTGGGTAGCTGCATCGATGACGCCAGCGGTGGCTTTGGGCGGATTGTTCGGCTGTTTTGCCATGGGGCCGTTGCTGCGCCTGTCGGGCCATGCGCGTATCTTCATGCTGCTTTATGCCTTGATTGAACTGTCCATGCTCACGGTTGCGGCATTTTCCAGCCCATGGGTTTGGCTGGCAGCGCGGGTTGGTTACGGTTTTGCCATTAATGGCATTTTCATTCTGGCCCAAAGCTGGCTGCATAATGCGGCCAATGATGAAATCCGCGGGCGGGTGATTTCCATCTTCTATCTTGGCTATGTTTTGGGCTATGGCGCAGGCACTTACTCTATCGGGTTCATGGATGTCGACGGCAATATCGTTCCGATGATTGCTACTTTCATTGTTGCCCTTGCGACTATCCCGGTTGCCCTGACGCGCCTGCCCCAGCCCGAACCACCTGAAACGATGACGGTCAATATCAAGAAAGTGTGGAGCATTTCGCCTGTTGGTCTTGCGGGCATGTTTACAGTTGGCGGGGCAACCATGCTGATGCAATCCTTCGCACCGATTTATGCGAAAACCGAAGGCTTCAGCACAGCTGATGTTGGTCTATTGATGCTTTGCATGCAGCTTGGTCTACTGGTCGTGCAATTGCCAATGGGCGCTTTGTCAGATCGCATAGATCGCCGTATTGTTCTGTTGATGGTTTCTGCGGGCGCATGCGTGCTGGCGATTTTTGGCTTTACCAGCCATGGCTATTTGACCTTCTTGATGATGGCACTTATGTTTGCGATTTGGAACGGATGCAATGAAACGCTCTATTCGGTTTCAAGTGCGCTTGCCAATGACCGAGCGCATCCTTCGCAATATGTTATGCTAGCGTCTACCCAGATGATTGTCTGGTCACTGGCAGCATTCATCTTTCCGACAATCGCTACCATCGCTTTGCCCTTTATCCCAATACAGTCCTTCATGGTGATGTGCGGGTTGATCGTGATGGCCTATGGCATATTCGTTTTCTACCGTATCAATCAGCGTTCAGCCGAAATACCACCGGAAGAGCGCGACAATGCACTTCCAGGTACCGCGCTTGTGGTCAACCCTGGAGATTACTCAAACCCGGATGCTTATGATGATGAAAACTCCGGCACATCCAGCGGACTAGTCAGCTAACGAAGACGCGACTCAGTCGCTATTTTTGTCAGTAGATTTCCTTGGGCGGTAGACCCCATCAGGGCCTTTTTCCAAAGCGTCAATATTCTTGGCTTTGCCCGGCTTGGTCTCTTTGTTTTCTTTGGCCTTTTTAAGCTCTTCGCCAACAGAGGCCATTTGGCGCTGGAACGCTTTATAGGCGTACCAGCCCAGCCCCCCGATCAAACCAACTGCAATCAACTGAACCATTTTCAGTCCTTATCAAAGACCATAACGCGCCCACAATGCCCGTTCTTCGACTTCACTGGCAATGCTGCCAGGAATTGTATTGGCAATATCATGGCCGATAGAACTGCTCAAGCCAGCATCTACCGCCCCAACCGGACGGCCAAAGAAATTCTTCTTGGTCTGCATCAGTACGAGCTTGGTTTTCTTGCCATAACGCTCTTTCAAGACTGCGCTCATATGACCAAAACCATCGATCAGCCCGCGTTCCTTTGCAGGACGGCCCGTCCAGTACATGCCGGTAAAAATATCCGGATCATCAGATAGTTTTGTTCCCCGGCGGTCCTTCACCATATCAATAAAAATTTCGTGGATATCTTCCTGCAACATTTTGATATGGGCGATATCTGTTTTCTTTTCGGGTTGGAAAGGGTCCATCGAAACCTTGTTTTTGCCAGCAGTATAAACCCTGCGCTCAACACCCAGTTTATTGATCGCTTCAACAAAGCCGAATGTCGCCGCTACAACCCCAATGGAACCTAAAATAGAGGTCTCATCGGCAATGATTTCATCACCTGCCAGTGCGATCATGTAGCCGCCCGATGCGGCCACATCTTCTACAAAGATCAAGACACGCTTTTGTTTTTCTTCAGCCAGTTCACGAATCCGCGAATAGATCAAACGTGACTGAACGGGCGAGCCACCCGGCGAGTTCACCGATATGGCCACAATCGGAGCGTCTTTCATGTCGAATGCCCGTTTCAGCGGGCCCGCAACAGAAGCAAGCGAGAGATTTTGGCGCAAGGCAGAGGAATTTGCCATGATGGCACCTTGCATTCTGACAACTGGAATGACGGTATCTGTTTTGCGAAGAGAGGCGGGAAGAAATTTGGAAAGTCTCATAAAATATGCCCATGAAATAAACTGTGTTCTTCAGGACATGGCTATTCACGTCAGCAATTGCAAGACACTAGCCGGCTCACTTAGCCAAAATTTACCCGCGCTTCGCCATTCAGCAGATCATCGGCCATTGTTGTTGGTTTTCCATCACTGCCATGCATGACAAGCCCGGGCATGATTGAAAGCGGAGCCCTTGAGCCTTTGGTCATTTTCACCAGAATTCTCTTGGCTGGTTCTTCAAGGCGCGAGTGAACCGGCACTACGACCTGCCCGCCAAATCGCCCCTGACAGCAGGCATAAATCTCGCCAATCTTTTCAGTGCGATAAACCAGCACCAATGTGCCGCCCGGTTTCAAGATGGCAACGGCGGTGCGCATCCAGGCATCCAAGCCGAAGGCTCCCATGACATGGGCCTCGGCGCGGATCCCGTCCGGAGAAACACGTTGACCATCATGATTATAAGGCGGGTTCATGATCACAAAATCATAGAACTCTTCCTTCAGACCTGCGGCCAGGCGCTTTGCCCCGCTCAAGGTTACATCAGCCTCGATAACTTTTGCGCGGCTTGCATATTGAAGGTTTTGGCGAATTTTCAGTGTTCGCCGGGCAAGGTCCACCATCAACGGGTTTTTTTCAACCAAATGGACGCAAAGACGCGGGTTTGTGGCTATGGCAGCAAGACCCGCAACACCTGATCCGGAACCCAGATCAGCCAGATTGCCGGACGCATCTTCAGGAAGAGAAGCTGCTATCAGCAATGCATCCAGCCCCGCCCTATGACCAGTCCCCACTGGTTGCAATGCCTTGAAGGCACCGCGATGGAAATCATCTTCGCTGGTTTCGACCTGCAAAGAATTGACACTATCAGTCATTTTGATGGCCTGGCTTTTCATCACTTTTCAGATATTGACCCAATCCTGCATCCTTGAGCAGACGGCGGGCAACATTCTCCTTTTCTTCAAGCACCATTATTCGCCTTGGTATAGCGCCAATGGAACCCTCCAATACACTGGTGTATTGGTCCAGAACCAAATGTTCTATTCCGTCTTCCTTGAACAAAGAATCGATCAGAGAGATCAATACAATGTCATTAGTTCGCAGCAGCTCAATCAAATGAAGGTGTCCTTATTAAAATATTTGAGCTTATACAATCAAGCTCAAGTTCCAACGAAAACCCGCTAATGGCAAGTAACATAAAGCAGGCTGACATAACGATCGAGTTACTGATGGGTTGGTCAATCCAGACTGCGTGCCCTATATTTCAGACTTATCAATTACTATCATAAAAATAACCCGGAATGGCTTTACCCTTTTATTCTGATAGGCCAATCTGTCATCTTACAAATATGAACGAAATTGGCTATGAGTACGCCAATTATAAGGTTTAAAGGTAGAATATATGTCTGGCGTTGTCGTACCCATCAAAAGTCCTGTCAAAAATGGAAACCTAGCATCGACACCCGCAGCCAGTGTGGAACATCTGGTGGGTTTGGTGCGCCCGGATATGGAGCGGGTCAACCGCCTTATTCTTTCCAAATGCGGATCGGATATCGAACTTATTCCTGAAGTGGCACGCCACCTGATCGATAGCGGCGGCAAACGCCTTCGCCCGATGCTGACTTTGGCAGCTGCTGCAATGTGCGGCTATGAAGGCGATCACCATGTTACTTTGGCGGCCAGTGTCGAATTCATGCACACAGCCACCCTGCTGCATGATGATGTGGTGGACGAAAGTGACCTGCGCCGTGGCAAGCTTGCCGCCCGCATGCTCTGGGGCAATCAGGCAAGCGTTTTGGTCGGAGACTTTCTGCTCGGTCAGGCTTTCCGCATGATGGTAGAAGCAGGCTCTTTGCAAGCCCTTGATGTTCTTTCCCACGCAGCAACAGTGATTGCCGAGGGCGAAGTCTTGCAGCTCAGCACGGCCAAGAACCTAGATACCACGCAAGATGAATATATGCAGGTGGTGAAAGCCAAAACCGCAGCGCTTTTTGCAGCAGCGACGGAAGTTGGCCCTATCCTTGCCGGATCCGGAAAAGCTGTGACGTCGGCCTTCCGCTCTTACGGAAATAATCTTGGTCTGGCATTTCAATTGATTGATGATGCTCTGGATTATGGCGGGACGGCAAAAGCTCTCGGCAAGAATGTTGGCGATGATTTCCGCGAAGGCAAGGTCACGCTTCCGGTTCTGCTTTGTTTCCGCAGAGGCAATGATGCAGAACGCAGCTTCTGGCGTGAAGCGATTGAGCAAGGCCAAACGGATGGTAGCCGCCTTGAAGAAGCCATGAGGCTTATGCATGAACACAATGCCTTGAACGATACGCTGGAGCGGGCGCGCCATTATTGCGAACTTGCCCAAGACGCTCTGGCGACATTTGAAGATACACCGCATAAACACGCGCTTATTGAAGTTCTGGAATACAGCTTGATGCGAGCAAGCTGAACTGCCAATGAGTCATTACGACAGATCGAGGAAATGAAATGAACCTAAAACACTCTATGAAAAAAGTGCTCTTGAGCACCCTTATCACTTCAGGTGTGTTTATCGCGGCGATTTCCTCTGGCCATAGCGCAGGCTTCCTCGATGATCTGGAAATGGCGAACCGTAAAGTCGAGGATGCGGACAAAGCCGAGCGGGAACCCTCATTCGCCGGGAGTTTTTTGTCTGCTCTGAGCGCTGGCGCCAATGGCGATGATCCAGCGGCGATCGATAACTATCGCAATGCAATCACGTTTGATCCTGAAAATGTCAACATGAAGCAGTCGCTGTTCATGGCGCTTACAGCCGATGGACGGATTGCGGACGCCATTGAACTATTGAAAACCATTCCGCCTGAAGAGCAAACACAGAACGTCATCCATGTGGTTACTGCGGCCAATGCGCTGAAGCAAAAATCCTGGAGCCGTGTGCAGACCAGCATGGACAAGGTTTCAGGCTCTGATCTGGACAATATGGTGACGAGTATTGTAGCCGCCTGGGGACTATTCGGCGAGCGCAAGCTGCCTGAAGCTCTGGAACGGGTTGCAACGATTACTGGGCCTGAATGGGTCATGATGATCAAGGAATATCACCTGGGCCTGCTCAATGCGGCCGGAGCAAAAGACGCGGATGCCGTGGTTCATTTTACCAAAGCAGTTGAAATGCGCCGGGTCGCGGGTGCTTTGAGCGAGACCTATATGCGGGCCGTTGAGGGCCTTGCCCGGGCGCAAGCCAAAGTTGGTGATATGGAAAGCGCCAGCCAAACGGTTGATACCGGATTGGACCTGCTGAATAATCATCCACCTTTGGTGAACTTCAAGGAAGAACTGACCGAGGCGCAGAAAAAGACACCTTTGGTGAAAACGGCTCAACAGGGCGGAGCTGAAATTTTCTTCAATGTGGGATCAGCTATCAGCCGCCAGGGCGGCCTGCCTTTCGCGCAGGGCCACTTGCAACTGGCGCGGTTCCTCGCGCCGCAAAATGATGTAGTGTTGCTTGCTTTGGCAAACACTTATTCCGATCAGAAAAAATATGAACGGGCAAACGAACTTTACAGAAATATTGAAGAGAGCTCTGGTTATTACCGCAGGGCCCAGGTTGAAACAGGTCTGAACCTGAACCGCATGGACCAGGTGCCAATGGCCGAGGAGATCCTCTCCAAAATGGTGGCGGAAGACCCCAAAGATGTTGTAACTGCTTTGTCCCTTGGCAGCGTCTACGGACAGCATGAGCAATTCGAAAAAGCCGCTGCGCTTTATGACAGCGTTATCAAGCAGATTGGCGCGCCCCAAGAGCGCGACTGGATCTTGCTGTACCGCCGCGGCATTGCAAATGAGCGCCTCAAAAAATGGCCCCTTGCGGAGGCTGATTTTAAAAAAGCCCTTGAGCTGGCACCTGACCAGCCGGATGTTTTGAACTACCTTGGTTATTCCTGGATCGATCAGGGTATCAATCTCGAAGAAGGCCTTGATATGGTGAAAAAGGCCGTTGAGCTGAGGCCCAATTCCGGATTCATCATCGATAGTCTCGGCTGGGCCTATTATCGCCTTGGTCGCTATGAGGATGCCGTCACCGAACTATTGCGTGCGGTCGAATTGATGCCGTCAGATCCGGTTGTGAATGACCATCTTGGTGACGCCTTCTGGAAGACAGACCGCAAGCTCGAAGCTGTGTTTCAATGGAAGCATGCTTTGTCGAACGACCCGAACGACGAAGATAAAGCCAATATCGAGAAGAAGCTTCAAACCGGCCTGACCCATTAAGGCAAATCGGATGCTTCCAGATCAAGAGGTCTCAAACCATCGCGATACGGGGCAAGAAAAGACTGTCACTTGCTTTGCCCCGGCGAAGATCAATCTCGCGTTGCATGTAACGGGCCAGCACAGCGACGGCTATCACGAATTGGAAACGCTGGTGGTATTTTGTGATATCGGCGACGAAATCGAGATCTACCATGGTTCGGCGCCAGGCTCACAGCCGGATGGCCCGCGCATTGATCTGGCAAATTTCGGCCCCTATGGGGAAACGCTGCCTGATCCCCAGGACAATATTGTCTACAAAGCAGCGATGGCCTTCACTCAGGAGTTTCTGACCGGCGAGCAGTCTCTTACAATCCGAATTGAAAAAAACCTGCCTGTTGCCAGCGGCATTGGTGGTGGATCAGCCGATGCGGCGGCGACCTTGTTGGCAGTACAGGACCTGTTTGAAACCCGAGACGAGAAACGCATGGCAGCTATCGCTGCGAACCTTGGCGCTGATGTGCCGATGTGCCTTCATTCCCGAGCTTTGATTGCCCGGGGCAGAGGCGAGCAGATTGAACTGCTGGAAGAGTTTCCGCAACTCCACATGGTTCTGGTCAATCCGGGCGTTTGCGTCTCGACTCCGGAAGTCTTTGGCAAATTGCAAGACAAACAAAATCCGCCACTCACTCCCCTGCCCGCTAAACTGACACCAGACACGCTCATCAGGTGGCTTCACCAAAAACGCAATGATCTTGCTGCGCCTGCACTGGCGCTTGCGCCGGAAATTCATGATGTCCTTGAGGCACTGCGCTTATCAGACGCGCTGCTTCGCCGTATGAGCGGTTCCGGGGCAACTTGCTTCGGCATTTACCCCAGTTTTGAAAGCGCCGAAAATGCCGCTTTGCAAATCTCGCAAAACCAGCCAGGCTGGTGGGTGAAGGCCTGCAAGAGCCGAAGCTTTGGCAAAGAGCGCAAACACAACCTGCGATAAAGGACGAACCAGATATGAGCAAGATTGATGAAAGCAGACAATTTGTTCCCGTTAGCATCTCGGTCATGACCGTCTCTGACACGCGCAAATTGGAGGATGATAAATCCGGTACGACACTGGTCCAACGCCTGCAGGCCGCTGGCCACATCCTGGCGGACCGGGCCATCGTGACAGACGATATTCCTGCCATCCAGAGCCAAGTTATAGAGTGGTCGAAACGCAAGGATATTGATGTGATCATCACCACAGGCGGAACAGGCTTTACCGGCCGCGATGTAACGCCCGATGCGCTGGAGCCGCTGTTTGAAAAAAAGATGGACGGGTTTTCTGCAGTCTTTCACCGTATCAGCTATGATAAGATCGGCACCTCTACCATCCAGTCCCGCGCCACGGGCGGCGTTCTCAACGCGACCTATATCTTCTGCTTGCCCGGCTCACCGGGCGCCTGCAAAGACGCCTGGGACGCGATCCTCTCGCTCCAGCTCGACTATCGCCACATGCCGTGCAATTTCGTGGAAATCATGCCAAGGCTCGACGAGCATTTGAAGCGGGGCAAAGGGTGAAGTGGTGCGAGGATTGATATGATGCGGTCGGAATGACTGTGACGTAGGTCTGCTTTAAGTCCTGGCAGGCCGTCCGATTGGAAGGCGCGCTCGTTGCAGAAACGCTTTTTTCTGGTGCGACGAGAAACAAGCATGCTGATCTCTTGTTGGTAAACCTTCCGGTCATTGTTTATTAAGGCTATTTTCAAAACCTATTTTTTTTTAATTCTCATTAATCAGATATTCTTTTCGTTTTAGTAGGTTACGTCAAACCCCCACTTAGCGAGCGTAGTAATGATCAAGGAATTTTTAAAAAATAAGTCAGGCAATTTTGCATCTATATTGGCGATTGCCTCTCTTCCTGTAATGCTGGGAATTGGTGTGGCTGTAGATTATTCCAGCGTTTCACAGCAAAATACGAAATTACAAAACTCTCTCGACTCGGCGATTTTGGCGGTCGGGATTGATTTTCCTTCAATGTCTGAAGTTCAAGTAAGAAAAATATTGACAAATTACTTGCGTTCAAACCTGTCAGCGGCAGATTACGCTCAGATCAAAAATCTGCATGTTAAGCCCAATATACAAGACCGAACTTTGACCGTAACGGCTAAAGCCGAGTTTACAACAAATTTCATGATGCTCGCTGGCGTGGACAAACTTCCACATGAAGCTGAGGCACAGATCAAGTCTGCATCCGGCGGAGCGGAAATTGCATTTGTCCTGGATAATACCGGTTCTATGAATATTGACGGAAAGCTTGACGCTTTGAAAGAAGCCGCGAAAAATTTCACCAATGCGATGATGAAAAAGAATTCTGGTGGCGATGTAAAAATTGGGATCGTGCCATTCTCCAATTATGTCAATGTGGGAATGTCAAACAGAAATGCTTCTTGGCTTGATGTGCCAGATGATTCCAGCACAACTGACGACAATTTTTGTCATATGACCAGTGATGTTATTACGGGGTCTTGCACAACACAAAATGGAATTAATTCAGAGGGTCAATCTTATACCTACCAGCAATGTTCTTATGGAAC
>JBAUHS010000078.1:0-4994 GCA_049680405.1 Salaquimonas sp.
CAGGCGGCAAGAATATCGCTGCCGCGCGGGGTGCGGATGGGGGAGGCGTAGCCGTTATCGTTGATGAAATCGGCGAATTTTTCAATCTGCTCCCAGCTGGAGCATTCATAGTCTGAACCCGGCCATTTGTTGAACGGGATCAGATTGATCTTGGCGGGTATGCCCTTGAGCAGGCGAACCAGTTCTTTTGCATCTTCAAGGCTGTCATTGACGCCCTTGAGCATCACATATTCAAAGGTGATGCGACGCGAATTGGAAGCGCCGGGATAATTGCGGCAGGCATCCAGCAATTCTTTCAACGGGTATTTCTTGTTGATTGGTACCAGCACATCTCGCAGTTCATTGTTTACCGCATGAAGCGAGATCGCCAAGGCGCAACCAATTTCTTCGCCTGTTTTCCAAATGAACGGCGCAACGCCGGAAGTGGAAAGTGTTATGCGGCGCTTGGAAAGCGCGATGCCGTCACTGTCCGAAGCGATCAGCAAAGCGTCTTTGACGTTTTCAAAATTGTATAATGGTTCGCCCATGCCCATCATGACAATGTTGGAAACCTTGCGGCCTTCACCGGGAACGATTGCGCCCATGGGCGTGTCTTTATCCGGCCAGTCGCCAAGGCGGTCGCGGGCGACAAGCAATTGCGCCAGAATTTCCTCTGATGTAAGATTGCGAACCAGTTTTTGCGTGCCCGTGTGGCAAAAAGTACAGGTGAGGGTGCAGCCAACCTGGCTGGAAATACAAAGCGTGCCGCGTCCTTCTTCCGGTATGTAGACTGTCTCGATATCAACGGGTTTGCCAGCACCTCTTGGCGGAAAACGCATCAGCCATTTGCGGGTGCCATCATTGGAGATTTGTTCCTCGATGATTTCCGGGCGGGCAATGGAGAATTTTTCCGCCAGTTCAGCCCGCAATTCCTTGCCGATATTGCTCATGGATGCAAAGTCGGAAACGCCCCGGATATATAGCCAATGCCAGATTTGCGAGGCGCGCATGCGGGCCTGTTTTTCCGCAATGCCAGCTTCAATCAAAGCGGCGGCAAGCGCTGGCCGGGTCAAACCAATTAAAGGTTTCTTGCTGTCATCCATACCTTTAAAGCCTTCAAGCGAAGGCACTTTCGGGCGGATGGCGGGATTGGAAAGGTCGATGGTGACGGCCATGGGCTACTATCTGTTTTGGTGTCGGTTTTGGTTATCTCACGCCTATATCATGGGCGGTAAGCGAGTTAAACCATGTTTGTGAACGGTAATAAGGCGGAGAGATGAAGCTGGTAAAAGCAAAAACGCCGGACTGCGCTAACAATCCGGCGTTCAAAATTATTGCACGGTGCAGATTATTTGCAGCTGCTGATATCGCTGATAGATGCCGTTACGCCGGAAAGCGAATAGGCATAGCTGGTTTGGGTGCCACGGCGCGATGCTGCTGATACGCTCATCTTTGCGCCGGCTTTCATGGCTGCAACGACGGACGCTTCTTCGGCGGGATTATCGAGCCAGGCGTTTTGACCTTTGGTGAACATTGAAAACTTTTTGCCGTCAACGTCCAGCACAACTTTGCTGTTTTCCTGAAACGGGTAACCCGCTGTAAACTGCGGCTCAAGGCGGACATTCTGGCCAGGATGTTGCGCGAGCATGAAGAACACATCGCCGTGGTCAACAGCGCGGCCATTGAGTTCTGCGGGCAGTTTTTCTGTTGGTACAGACAGCACGTAGCAAACCTTGCCGTCGCTCCCCTGATAGCTGAAAGAGCCCCAGGCCTTGTTCTGTTTGATTTGAGTTGGCGTTTGAGCGATGGCGCCTGTTGTTGCAACTGCTGTTGCAGCAAGGCCGATCATTAGACCCACAAATGGCGCCGCAAGTTTTTTGGCGGTGAGTATTTTTTTCATCTTGCGTCATTTCCCGTTTGGCGTTTGCCGTAAATTCGTTTTTCGTTCGCATCAATTTGATGCCAACCAATTCCCTCAAACATGCTTTAAATTCTCTTACCAAAGCGTGAACAATTTTCATTTTTCAAAGGAAAAACGAGGTTTTCTTGCTGTTTTGGATGAATTTAGCAATCCAATATCCAAACCAGACAAGTTAGGCAATATTTTGGCTAAGTTTCAAAAGCGCGATAAAAAATTGATCATTCTTTTGGCAGAAAATGCTCGATGGCCCGCTTGCGGCCCTTTTTGCCCGGCTGTTTTTCGCCGCCGTGAAAAAGCGCTTTTCCATGAATGGGCTCCAGCCGTGGCAGTTTTGGCCCTCCTGTATAGACCGGGCGTTCGGCAAAGCGGCCGAGCGAGATCATCCGGTCATACATGATCACGGCTCCGGCCATGGCAAGGTTGACGCAAATATGGATCGGGATTTTCACCACGAATTCACAGCGCTCAATCATGGCGGGGGAAAGCGATCCGCCTTCTGGTCCCAATATATAGGCAGCCTTGGAAGGATGACGAAAGCTTGGTAATTCAATCGCGTCCTCGGTCAGTTCCATGCCGATCAGCCGGCAGTCATCGGGCAGTAAAAGATCAGAGGGCTGGTCAAATGTGTACCAGGGCATATGTTCGCTGGAAGCGGTGGTATCGGATTTAGGGGCGTTGATGCGTTTTCCGGGGGCAACGGTAAAAACGAAGCTTGCGCCAAACCCATGGGCGGAACGGGCAAGATTTCCGAAATTCATCGGCTTGGAGGCACCTTCGACACCAATGCCGAAATAACCGCGCGGGGGTTTAGAACCCATATTGGAAACGATAACCATTATACCAGACCTAGCAGACAACTTTTAACGGCCCAGGATCAATCAGGCCGCATCACTTTCTGGGTTTTCGGCCATCTCTTTGAGAGATGCAAGTTTGCTTCGCGCTAATTCTGTGTGGTTTTCCGTGATATTACCTCTGATTGAAGCAATGACTGCGCCCAATACGGCCATATCATCGGTAAAACCAAAGCCTATGATAAAGTCCGGAATGGAATCGAGTGGCAAGACAAAATAGGCAAGGGCGGCTAGCAATATTGCCCGAACCCGTGAGGGTGTGTCCGGGTCCATGGCGCAATAATATGAGGCCACGACATCTTCGAGAAACGGAATTTTGGTTGAGGCTTTTGCCACGGTCCGCCATATGCCATTGCGGACTTTTGTCTCATTGGTTTCAGCTTTTTCTTCGGCGCCCTTGAGGATTTCCCCCTCAAGAATGGGTCCTTTTTCAAATGTCATTTCATGCCCTCCGACCCTTGATATGGTAATTGTTCAGGTCACCTGCAAGAATTGACGGTTTTGATTATACTATTCTCAGGTAATCTGATCGATGAATTTTGCCATTTTCACGTCGAGATCGCTCAGGCCGTCAACATCATGGGTGGTCAAAGTAACATCAACCCTATTGTAGACATTGAACCATTCTGGATGGTGGTTCAGTTTTTCAGCCATCATCGCAACCCGGCTCATGAAGCCAAAGGCGGCATTGAAACTCTTGAACTTGAAACTGCGTGAAATGGCATCGCGGCCATCGACCATTTTCCATTCGTTCATTTCATCCAGGAACTGTGTTCTTTGAGCTTGGTCCAATTTGTCAGCCATTGAAAATTCCTGTCTTAGTTGGTCAGTTTCTTTTGAAATGCGTGATTGTTGCTCAAGACGAGGTATCAAAGATACCCATATTCGTAAGTACGTAAGGCGTACCGGGCCTCGGTAACATAGGGGCCGCCTCCGATAGAATCTTTGGAAGATAACAGCTGGATCTCACCTATCTCGAATTTTGCCGAGTGAAACCCGCCTCTTGCGGCGATGAAACCGGCAACTTCCAACGGTGTTGTATCACGAAGGCGGGCGAGGGTGATATGGGGCGAAAATTTTCGGCGGTCCGGCTGCAGCCCCAGGCGCTTGGCAATCCACTCGATTTCACTTTGCAAATCCAGAAGCGATTGTTCCGACATAACATGCGCATAGAGTGAATGGGGTTTTGCATTGCCAAACGCGTCCAGCCTATCAATTTCAAGGTCAAAGGCATCACGGTCTATGCCGGAAAGTGCCAAGGCCAGATCATTGGCGATGTGACGGTTGATATCGCCAAAAAATCTCAGGGTTATGTGATAGTTTTCCGGCTCGATCCATCTGGCTCCGGAAAGGCCGCCTTTGATTTCAGAGAGCTGCAGTCTCAAGGCTGAAGGTATTTTCAGGGCGCAAAATAATCTCGGCATGCTGGAAATCCCTTATGAAGCGTTCTGGTCGTAGAGGTCGATTCAATGCATACAGGGAATCACGGCAGGGCGATTTCCGCAAGACTTGTTTTGAAAAATGGCAGAAAGCGTTTTGCTATGATTTCGACACCCTCGGCCGTAGGGTGGATTCCGTCAGCCTGATTGAGCGAGGCCTCAGCCGCTACACCGTCAAGGAAAAACGGATAAAGCGGGATGCTGTGTTTTTCTGCCAGATCGGGATATATAGCGTTGAATTCAGCCTCATATTGTTCGCCCATGTTTGGCGGCGCCAACATGCCAGCCAATATGACTTCCATGTTTCTGGCTTTGAGTTGCTCTATTATTGCCTCAAGGTTCTTGCGGGTAACTTCTGGGGAAAGGCCACGCAGGGCATCATTTGCACCCAATTCCACCAGAACGACATTTGTATTATCGCTGATCGACCAGTTTAATCGCGCGAGGCCTCCGGCGCTTGTATCGCCTGAAACGCCAGCATTTTCGATTACGACCCCCAAACCTTCCTTGTCGGTGAGAATCTGCAATTGCTCGGGAAAGGCTTCGCCGGGTCCAAGACCGTAGCCAGCGACCAGACTGTCCCCCAGAACTACCATTTTGATTTTTGTTGATTGCGCAAGGGCCGCGCTGCCAATGGCAACTACGAATAATATTGTTAGGGGAACTAAAAAGTTTGCAACAGTATTGATTGCCCGATGGGTGAAGACAGCGATCCTCAAAATTACAGAAGTTTCATGTGACATTGGGCAGTCCCTGTTTAAAGATGTTTTGAATAACCATTTGGGTTTGATATCGGGCGATAAG
>JBAUHS010000079.1:0-56148 GCA_049680405.1 Salaquimonas sp.
CCTTTCTGTATACGCAATGTATTCAGAAGCTTCTGGTTCTGTAGCTATCAATCCGGCAGTTGATCTCGACCTCACACAGCTTGCTGTTGGTGCGGTATGGGCGCCTGTATCTGGCCTGACTGTTCAGTTTGAATATGCAAATACAGAAACAAACCTCACAGATGCTCCTGCTGCGGCGTTCTGGGACAACGAAGTTGAATCAGTCAGCGTTCGTGTAACACGTTCTTTCTAATCTCTGGATTAGTATGAATTGAGATTAGGCCCGGTCCATTGGATCGGGCCTTTTCTTTATGGTCACAAAACGCAGAGCGTTTTTGACCAGTCCGGCAGGTGATCACCAGATCACCGAGAGGATGAGAAATGAAGTTTCTCAAACGAAGCCGGCAGTTGAGAGTTGCCGTGTGTTCGCCCAATCCTTTCTCTCAATAAATACAAATATTTGTCATACAGCTCCGTTGACCAATTATCCCGTGGATGAGTTTCCCCTAGGTTATTTGTGTCTTGCTTCTCTATTTAATATGGTATCTAAATCCTCTATCCTTGGGGAGGGGTTGGTCCATGCCAAAGCATAGTTGCTTGGTTATGATAATTGCCATTACAGGCATCTTCTCTAAAGATAGGTTTTCAGACGTGTAGCCTGATTTGAATCAGGCGCTCGTATAACGGGGTTTGCATCAAGCGGGTGAGGAGTTCTCATGTGCAATTGGAAAAAATGGATTTGGCCGGGTATTTTGGCCACGGTATTGTTGACAGCGCTCGCAATGCTCATGAAATCAGGCTCGATTGAGCAGGATTTGCAGGCTAAAGCGCTTAATGATCTTTCAGGAAATCACCAATGGGCTCAAGTTGAGCTGGATGGTCGAGATTTGACACTGACAGGTGTTGCACCTTCCGAGGATGCGGCAACAGAAGCACTTCAATTGGCTGATGATGCCTATGATGTGCGTGTCGCAAAGTCGATGACGACACTCTTGCCGATTGCTGATCCCTATAAGGTTTCTGCCGTTAAAGCGGACAACAAGATTGTTCTTGATGGTAATGTACCCAGTGACGCGGTTCGCGGTGAGGTGAATGAAGCAGCCAAAGCTGCCTATCCCGGTGCTGAAGTGGTCGATAACATGACCCTTGCCCGCGGCGCACCGGAAGGTTTTGCTGCGTTGGCAGGTTTCGGCATTTCTCAATTGACGGGTCTTGATACAGGTACAGCCAGCCTCGACGGATTGGGTCTCAGCGTAACAGGTGAAGCAAAAGATGTTGCAGCCTATGATGCAGTGAAGGCGGCACTTGCCGGTGATCTGCCCGGCGGCGGTAAAATTGTTGGCGAAGAAATCATCTCTCCTGCTATCACGCCTTATCCATTCGCGGCTACCAAGAGCGATTCTGGTATCACTTTGACTGGCTATGTGCCCGACGAAGCAGCGCGAGCCGCTGTTGTGGCAGCTGCCGGTGAAGTTACCAGCGGATCGGTTACGGATAATCTGGAAATTGGAGCAGGCGAACCTGCTGGTTTTGGATCATTGGCTGGATTTGGTATCAAGCAATTGGGTGAATTCTCGACAGGTTCAGCTTCATTGACAGATGCTAAGCTGGCTGTTGTGGGCACGGCTCTAACACCAGAAGCTTATGACAATGCGACCAATGCTCTGGCAGGCGCTATACCTTCAGAAGGTGTGGTAACCGTTGCCGATATTACCCGCAGCACAGTTTCACCATTCACCTTTTCCGCCTCCAAGGATAAAGGCATCCTTGTGCTCGACGGCTATGTTACTTCGTCGGATGAAAAGACAAATGCTGTCAGCTTTGCAACTGAAACCAACCCGGGCGATCGTATTATCGACCGTTTGGTTGTGGCCAATGGCGCACCTGATGGGATCAATTGGGGCGAAGCCAACCAGTTGGCAATCAAGGAAGCCAGCCAGTTTTCAAAAGGCACAGCCACTTTGAGCGATACCAGCTATAGTCTTGATGGAATGGCCATGAGCAATGATGCTTATGACATGCTGACTGGCGATGGTGGTCTGCCTGATGGCGTAAAACTTGCCAGCGAAACCATTCAACGGCCGATCATCAGCCCCTATGTTTGGTCATTCACCAACATGGAAGGCGCAGCTCCGACTTTGCAAGGCTATGTTCCAGCTGATGATCTATCGGCGGCGAATATCGAGCAGGTTGAATCAAAAGTTGGTACTGCACGATCCGTTGAAAGCGCTCTTGAAGTTGGCGCCGGGGCTCCGGCCAATCTTGCTGCTGCCACCTCTGTCGGTATTCAGGCAGCAAGCCGTCTGGTAAATGGTAAGGCTGAAATCACCGATACCCAATTGATGGTTACCGGTGAAGCTTTGTCGGAAGCCGCGGCATCTGAAATTCGTGCCCGTGTTGAAAACGGGGTTCCTCCCGGTTTTTCCGGCAAACACGATATCAGCGTGCGTAAGGTCGAGGTCTTGGCATCTGTCACAGCAGATGATTGCCAGGCGCTTCTTACAAAAGAACTGCAAGGCAATGTGGTGCAGTTTGAGTCAGCAAAATCAGTCATCAAGGAAGACTCATTCGGATTGCTTGATCGCCTTGCTTTTGCAGCCAAGAGCTGCCCAACACAAACAATTGCGATCGAAGGTCACACAGACTCCGATGGCTCTGATGCTTCCAACCAGACTTTGAGTGAGGCCCGCGCCAATGCGGTTCGCTCTTACCTTGTAAATACCGGCATTTTTGTTGGTCGCTTGCAGGCCGTCGGTTTCGGCGAAAAACAACCCGTGGCAGACAATTCGACACCGGAAGGTAAATCAAAAAACCGCCGTATCGAATTCAAAGTCATCCGCTAATTTAGGGGAATACAATGTGGTATTTAATTGAACAATTGTTCTGGTTTCTTCTTATTGCCTTCGTCATCGGCCTTATTGTGGGTTGGGTGACGTCGGAAAAGAAACCTGTTTAGCGTCGAAGATTAGGAGATTATCGATATGACAATGCTCATTCTTCAAACGCTGCTTCTGATGGCCATAGCCTATATTCTGGGCTGTATCCTTGGTTGCTTGTTTCATCAGTGGTTTGGCTCTGCGCCAAAGGCAGCGATTGCCGCCGCCGCACCAGTTGCCGCCGCAGCTGCTATAGCGCCGCGTGTAACACCGCCAGCGCCGCCGCCAACACCAAGACCAGCTCCGGCGCCAGTGGCTGCACCAATCGCCAAACCGGTATCCAAACCGAAAAAAGCGCCCGCCAAGAAACGGGTTTCCAAACCAAAGGCCGCTCCGGCTCCCAAGGTGAAAGATGACCTGAAGCGCATCAAAGGCATTGGCCCTCAAAATGAGGGACGTCTCAATGCAATTGGGGTATCGGCATTCGCGCAAGTCGCAGCCTGGACCGCCAAGGAGCAGGCCGATATCGGCGAAAGATTGGCATTCCCGGGCCGTATTGAGCGCGAGGAATGGGTCAAGCAGGCCAAGGTTCTTGCAAAAGGCGGAACAACAGCTTTTGCCAAGCGCGTGGACAAAGGCGAGGTTGGCAGTTCCATTGGCAAGGCAAATGTCGGCGATTTGGGTAAGAAACCTTCAGTCATTGCGAAAGCACGTGGCGGCAAAGGCGACAACCTCACTCTGATTGATGGTGTTGGTAACGCGATTGAGAAGAAACTCTTTGCTCTGGGCATCTATCATTTTGATCAGATCGCCAAATGGACCAAAGATAACGAAACCTGGATCGGTAACGAGATCGGGTTTCCGGGTCGTCCTGAACGTGAAAACTGGGTCAAGGAATCCAAAATCCTTGCCGCAGGTGGCACAACTGATCACGCCCAACGCGTAGAGCAAGGTAAGATCGCAACTAGCCGGAAATCAAAATCCGGCGAAAAATAAGCGAAAATTACTTGAAACAAAAATTAACCCGCCGGAGAAATTCAGCGGGTTTTTTATCGATTAAAAACGCTGTGTAAAATCGCTAACTATCTGAAATATCTAATAAATTTGCGCGACCGTATAGTGCGTAATGCCGCGATCAGTGATCGTTTTTCTCAAGGAATGCGGAGATTTTTTCTGGCAGACCAGCACTTCCAATATCCGGTGCATGGCCTTGATCAGGCACATTAATCACCGCCATATCAGGATGGATCACCTGCATCTTTGCGACGGTTTTCTCTGCCAGTAGATCAGTCAATTCTCCACGGATAAGCATGAGCGGAATGTTCCGAAGCCCAGTGAATTGAGGCCACAGTTCCGGCAACCTCACATCAAGATCAATTGCTTTGAGGGTATTTGTTAGTTTCGGATCATAGTTGCGAACGATTTTTCCATCCTTTTCTGTATAGATCAGGCGGGCTTGGCGGTCCCATTCCGCATCATCAAATTTCGGAAAGCTCCGTTTCCCCATCTGCTGGAGATTATCACGCGCTTCCTGCCAATTGCTGACTGTATTTTTGCTGGTCTCCAGCATTTTTTTGATGCGCACAAGGCCGGGGCCGTCAATTTCGGGGCCCACATCATTCATCACAATCGCCGAAAGCAAAGTCGGTTTCATGGCAGCAAGAATCATCAGGATTAAACCACCTCTAGAAGTACCGACAAATGCCGGATGTTCCAGCCCTGCAGCTGTTACGCCCTGAACCACATCATCAGCTTCTATCAAAATGGAATAATTCTCCCAATTCTTGTCATATTGGGAATTTCCACGGCCGCGATAATCAAGGCAAAGCACACGGCGTTTCACTGGGGCATCATTGGCAAGATGCATGGCTAGCTGATGAAAATCCGCAGAGTTCCGTGAAAGACCGGGCAGACAAACAACCGCCTTGGCATCCCGGTTCTCCCAGCCATATTTACGGCCAGCCAATCGCAAGCCGTCTGTCGATGTATAATTGAAATTTTCCCAATCGGCCATTTGCCTGGGTGCTCCAGTAATAAATTAGTTTGCAAGAGATTGTTCTATTCGCATATAGCGAAAAAACCAAGTGAAATACCCGAAAGGCTTTGGGCAAAGCTCCCCTGTGATATTCACCAATTACAAAACCTTTGCTTGCAGTCCCTTGGGCTCATGGCTATTGTCGCGCCGTTCCGGTTATTGCTTGAATTGCCTGTGATAAAAGGAATGACTGTTTCTTATTTTGGAGTATCTCAACATGTTCAAAGGTTCCTATACAGCTCTCATCACGCCTTTTGATTCCAAGGGTAATGTGGATGAGAAGGCGTTCAGGGAATTTGTGGAATGGCAGATTTCCGAGGGCTCCAATGGTCTTGTTCCAGTTGGAACAACGGGCGAGTCACCAACACTTACCCATGAAGAACATGACAATGTCGTTTCTCTTTGTGTTGAGATAGCCAAAGGGCGTGTGCCGGTGATTGCCGGGGCAGGGTCCAACAATACCGCTGAAGCTGTTCGCCTTGCAAAACATGCGGAGAAAGCTGGCGCTGATGGTGTGTTGGTGGTGACGCCATATTATAACCGACCAACCCAACGGGGCTTGGTCGCCCATTTCAGCGCCGTGGCAAAAGCGGTCAAAATACCGTTGATCATCTATAATATACCGCCGCGCTCTGTCATCGACATGACGCCGGAAACCATGGGCGCGCTGGTAAAGGCCCATAAAAATATCGTTGGCGTCAAAGATGCTACGGCGAAACTCGACAGAGTTTCCGAGCAGCGCCTCACATGCGGAAAGGATTTCATTCAGCTATCCGGTGAAGACGCAACCGCTATTGGCTTCAATGCCCAGGGCGGTGTAGGCGCGATCTCTGTTACAGCCAATGTTGCGCCGCGTTTGTGCTCGGAGTTTCAACAAGCCATGGCCAAGGGTGATTATACCAAAGCTCTTGAATATCAGGACAGGTTGATGCCGTTACATAAAGCCATTTTCATGGAGCCGGGGCTTGCCGGTGCAAAATACGCGCTGTCCAAGCTTGGTAAAATTGCCAATGTGGTACGCTCGCCTTTGACTACGGTTGAGCCATCAACGGAAAAAGCGCTTGATGCTGCAATGGTTCACGCCGGCCTGCTAAACTAATTTTACATCTGATCCCCTAATGCAGGAGGGGATGTAAAACGGCATCTTACTGCCTATATCGGATATTATGGCCACAAAGAAAAAAGACGACAGCAACGGCAAACTCATTGCCGACAACCGTAAGGCTCGCCACAATTATGAATATGTGGAGACCCTTGAGGCTGGCCTTGTGCTGTCTGGCACCGAGGTGAAATCGCTTCGCAATGGCAAGGCCATGATTGCTGAAAGCTATGCCACTGAGGAGAATGGTGAGTTTTGGCTGATCAATTCCTATATTCCAGAATATCTGGAAGGCAATCGCTTCAATCACAATCCGCGCCAGCGCCGAAAACTTCTTTTGAACAAGAAGGAAATGTCGAAACTGGAAATGGCGCTCAACCGTGACGGCATGACGCTTGTTCCCAACCGGCTTTATTTCAATGATCGCGGGCGGGCCAAGCTTCAACTTGCTTTGGCCAAGGGACGTAAAAACCACGACAAGCGCGAAGTTTCAAAAAACCGGGACTGGAAGCGCGAACAGGGTAGGTTGCTCCGCGAAAAAGGTTGATCTTCAAGTTTGTAAGGTTTTTCAATGCATCCAAATCCGATATTCAGGAAAACTGAAACCGAGAAAAACATCTCTTTTGCAAGAGACAGAAGCTTCGGCATCTTGTCCGTAAACAGCGAAGATGGCCCTTTGCTGAGCCATATCCCGTTTCAATTGTCCGAAGATGGAAACTATCTCGAAGCGCATCTGGTTCGCTCCAATCCGATTTTGCGTTTGTTGGAAGAACCGGTTTCTGCGGTTGTTGCTGTCTCTGGTCCCGATGCCTATATCTCGCCCGATTGGTACGGCGTTGATGATCAGGTTCCAACCTGGAACTATGTCGCGGTTCATTTGCGCGGCATGTTGCACAAGCTGGATCAGGATGAATTGCACGGAGTTTTGGAGCGGCTGTCTGCTGCCTTTGAAGCCAGATTATTACCCAAGAAGCCCTGGGTCACCGACAAGATGGATCAGGATATCTATCAAAAAATGCAACGCCAAATCGTCCCGATTGGATTTGAGGTTTCGGATATTCAAGGAACCTGGAAACTATCGCAAAACAAGATTGCGACAGCTATTTCGGGCGCGGCTAACGGCGTTGAGACAGCCGGTGTCGGAAGCGAAACTGATACGCTGGTTCAACTGATGCGCGGGCAACTGGACGAGTAGTCAACAACGATAATCTTGATCCTGATCAAGGCAAAACGCTTTGAAAAATGCCACGTTCCTTGAGTAAACAAAAAGGAGCTTCAAATGTCTCGTTTAGTCCCAATGATTTTCATTATCGCCTTTGCCTCAGTCACGGGAATAATTGTCGTAGCATTGCTGACAATGAACTTGTCCGAACCAGTACATTTCTACGGCGCTGCCGCTGCAGGCGCAGTAATCGCGCTTATTGCATCCATGTTGATTTCAAAGAAAATTGATGTCTAATCGACATATTCCCTGACGCTGTGAAAGACTTTTTCAAACATTTCTGGCGTCAGAACATTGGTATTGGTGTTGTATCTTGAGCAGTGATAGCTGGAAAAAACTGTGTATCTGCCCATTTCCGTCTGGCCTGCATGTTTGAACGGATGGGCCGCTACCCTTTCACCCATCGCTCTTGTTGTGGTGTCGTGAGCAATTTTTCCAAGGGTCACCAGAGCCTTTAGATTGGGAAAGCGGGCAAGTGTCGATAGCAGAAACGGTCGGCAATTATTGATTTCTTCGCCTACAGGTTTGTTTTGCGGCGGCACACAGCGCACGGCATTGGTAATAGCGCAATCAACCAGCTGCATTTCATCATCGGGCGATGCCTTGTATGCACCTTGGGCAAAGCCGAATTTCAGCAAGGTTGAATACAAAAGATCTCCGGCATAATCTCCTGTGAATGGCCGCCCCGTCAAATTTGCGCCGCGCAGTCCGGGCGCAAGACCAATGATCATCATTTTTACCTGATCATCCCCGGCCTTGGCCACCCATGTGTCAACGGGCCCATTGTGCCAAGCAGGTTCTTTTTCTCGCCACTCATCCCGAAACTCAACAAGTCTAGGGCACAAAGGGCAATTATAATCAGGATTATGGTTTTCTTTTTTCATGCGCCAAATGGAACAGGATTGCGAAAAAGAGGCAAATCGCAATTGTAGCTTTGCAGCTTATTCAACAGGTAATTTGCTAAGGGGCTGGCCCACTTAGGAGGTCTGACCCCTAATAGGTTTCATCTTCATAGGCGTCATCATCAACGGGATCATTGCGGTGATGTGTCTGATCAGCAGGATCGCGCCCAATTTCATTTTTCAAATTGGCCAGTTCAATGAAATAATCAGCCTGGCGGCGCAATTCATCGGCAATCATGGATGGCTGCGTTGCAACGGTTGAGGCAATAGTGACTTTCCGCCCGCGTCTTTGAAGCGCCTCAACGAGGTATCTGAAATCGCCATCACCTGTGAACAGGACAAAATGGTCCACCGTACTGGCCAGTTCGAGACAATCCACGGCAAGTTCAATATCCATATTGCCTTTGACTTTTCGCCGTCCGGCCGCATCGGTAAATTCCTTGGTTGGCTTGGTGACAACCCGGTATCCGTTGTAATCGAGCCAATCAATAAGCGGCCTGATGGATGAATATTCCTGATCTTCAATCAGAGCCGTGTAATAATACGCACGGATCAAATATCCCTTTTTCTCAAAATATTTGAGCATGCGTTTATAATCGATATCAAAACCGAGGGAGCGCGAGGTCGCATACAGATTTGCGCCGTCTATGAGGAGAGCAATTTTCTCTCTTTGGTCAAACATGAAAATCTCCAACTGAATAAAAATAAATTTTATGCTGCCTGAGAAGCCAATCGCTCCTTTCAGCCCAGCCAGTCGAACCCTTCTTGGCCCGCTTCAATATTCAGCAAACCAAAAATATCATTCGCTACAAAATAAAATAAACGTAATTGCAGCGACCCACACCATGATTCTATGTGGGATAACTCTGCGGCTTTTTTAAGGGGCTTGTCACTTTGCCGCAGATCACCTTTCGGTAGCTACGAGTTTGACCGGGCAGCGGCCTAAAGCGCCTGCGGAAGAGTTTAGGGTCAGGACCCATTAATTAATGATTCCTGACCCTAGGGATGATAACAAGCCCCTCCCACCTAATTTGGTGCGGAATGTTGCGATTGATCTTGAGTTTTAATGTCATTCGGGTTATGCAGCGGCCAATCAAAGACCAATCCGAAAATTCAGGAGCCACCAATGGCACGAGTTACCGTCGAAGATTGCATCGACAAGGTTGATAATCGATTTGAATTGGTCCTGCTTGCAGGACATCGCGCTCGCCAGATTTCCAGCGGCGGCGCGATCACAGTTGATCGTGACAATGATAAAAACCCTGTGGTTGCCTTGCGCGAAATTGCCGAGGAAACCCTTTCACCGGAAGATCTTTTGGAAGATCTGATCCATTCTCACCAGCATCAGGTTGAAGTGGATGAGGCTGAGCATGATATGCCAGACGCAGCACCAATGGCTGTAACCGGTCCAGACAGCGAAATGCCCGAAGCCCCGGTATTTTCCGATAGCGAAGACAAGCCGGAAGCGGCCGTTACTTTTGACCAGATGTCCGAAGAAGAATTGCTTGCCGGTATTGAAGGTCTTGTGCCACCGGAAAAGAGCGACGACTACTAAGCGTATTCAACCTGGGTCAGAAACCCAAGTAAATAAACGATTTTTTTAATTCAACACCTCGTCACTCTTTTAAGTGGCGGGGTGTTGTGCGTATAATCTCCAACTGCGGAGACAAGACAACAATATGATGCGCCAATACGAGCTCGTTGAACGAGTTACAAAGTACAAGCCGGATGCCGATGAGCGGTTGCTAAACAAGGCTTATGTATATGCAATGCAAAAGCACGGAAAACAGGTTCGTGCCAATGGTGATCCGTACTTTTCCCATCCCCTCGAAGTGGCTGCAATCCTGACAGATCTTCATCTTGATGAAGAAACCATCGCGGTTGCTCTGCTGCATGACACCATCGAAGATACCGATGCCACCCGGATGGAAATTGACGATTTATTCGGAAACCGCATCGGCAATCTGGTCGAGGGTCTGACCAAGCTGAAACGCATTGATCTTGTCTCGAAAAAGGCCGAGCAGGCAGAAAATCTGCGTCGTCTGCTTTTGGCTATTTCCGATGATATTCGCGTTTTGCTGGTTAAACTGGCAGACCGCCTCCATAACAT
This sequence comes from Salaquimonas sp., assembly GCA_049680405.1. GTDB lineage: Bacteria > Pseudomonadota > Alphaproteobacteria > Rhizobiales > Rhizobiaceae > Salaquimonas. Next base: position 10,224 of record JBAUHS010000079.1, read on the forward strand.
GCGCACTTTGCACCATGTAAAGCCCCATAAACGTGGTCGCATTGCCCAGGAAACAATGGAAATCTATGCGCCGCTGGCAGGCCGGATCGGCATGCAGGATTTGCGTGATGAGTTGGAGGAGTTATCCTTCAAATATGTCAATCCTCAGGCTTATGGGACCGTAACAGAACATCTGGCCGAACTTGCAAAAATCAATCGTCCGCATATCAGAAGCATTATCAAGGAACTGACCGCAAAACTGGAAGCCGAAGGCATCAATGCCACTGTAACCAGCCGCCAGAAAAAAGCTTGGTCTGTATTTCGTAAAATGGAATCCAAGGCATTGGGTTTCGAGCAACTATCAGACATTTTCGGGTTTAGGATCATCGTAAAGTCGATTGAGGAATGCTATCGCGTTCTCGGTATCGTGCATACGACCTGGTCTGTTGTGCCGGGGCGTTTCAAGGATTTTATTTCGACGCCAAAACAGAATAATTACCGCTCCATTCATACCACTGTGGTGGGCCCGGGCAAACAGCGGGTGGAGCTGCAAATCCGCACGTTTGAAATGCAAAGCGTCAACGAATATGGCGTAGCTGCGCACACGCTCTACAAAGACAAGGAAAAAGCAGATCACAACGAAAGCGAAGTTTACGCCACCTTGCGCAGAACGATCGAGCAATTGGCTGAGGGTAATAATGCGGAAGATTTTCTGGAACATACCAAATTGGAGTTGTTTCTGGATCAGGTGTTTTCTTTCACGCCCAAGGGCCGGATCATTGCACTGCCAAAAGGTGCAACACCAATTGATTTTGCCTATGCCGTTCACACCGATATCGGTAATTCCTGTGTAGGCTGCAAAATCAACGGCAAAACAATGCCGGTGATCACAGAATTGGAAAACGGTGACGAGGTGGATATCATCCGCTCGAAATCCCAAACACCCCCTGCGGCTTGGGAAGCGGTGGTTAAAACCGGAAAAGCGCGCGCGGCCATCCGCCGGGCAACCAGAGAAGCCACCCGTAAACAATATTCCGGTCTTGGAACCAGAATTCTTGAGCGGGCATTTGCAAGTGCTGGCAAGACCTTTGATCGCGACAGCCTCAATTCAGCATTATCCCGTCTGGCGCGGGGTACACTGGACGATGTGTTGAGTGATGTGGGGCGCGGCGAGCTTTCATCCCTTGATGTGCTCAAGGCCGTCTTTCCGGATTATCAGGAAGAACGGGCAACGCCCAAACCCAAGCGCGACGATGGTTGGTTCAATTTGAAAGCTGGCGCCAATATGCTGTTCCGGTTGCCGGGTCGCGAAAACCGCAGGGAAAAATTGAGAGAATTTGCCCGTGCACGACGCGGTCCGTCTATTCCAATTCGTGGCACAGGCAATGATCTTCCCATAAAATATGCCCCTGAAGGCGGCGCAGTGCCCGGGGATCGTATTGTTGGCATATTGGAGCCGGGAGTTGGAATTACCATTTACCCGATCCAGTCGCCATCCCTGGCAGCTTATGACGAAAATGAGCGATGGCTGGATGTCCGCTGGGATATTGAGGAGGGCGCTACTAAACGCTTTCCTGCCCGCATCAACGCAACAGCAATCAATGAGCCTGGAACCCTTGCCATGATCACTGAAGTGATCGCAAACAATGACGGGAACATCCAGAACTTGTCCATGCATCGTTCTGCAGCAGATTTTATGGTAATGGTTTTCGATGTGGAAGTATGGGACCTGAACCACCTGACCCGGATCATCAAACAGTTATCGGCAAAACCGGTTATCAGCAGTGTTGAGCGGATTATCGGGTGACGTAAAAGTTATTTTGCTGCAATTGGGTTCTTCCCCTAGATTTCGCCCTAATTGATAATTAACTGAGACTTAGGCCGAAATTCAGATTTTTACTTTCAAAAAATGGCAAATTACAAGGAGCTGTTAAGGCAATTGTGGTATTTGCGTATTGGGTTGAGGGAAATCTGTCATCGAAAAATGCCAAATAACCTTCAAAAATGTGATCGGGTAAGAGAGTACGCATGCTATTCCAGCGCAGAACACCGCCAGACTGGAAAGAGAAATTTCGGGTTGCCGTTTGGCCTCGCCGCTCCTGGGGACGTTCGTTAAAATATCTGGCAAAACGTGTATTGCGTTTAACGGCTTCGCCCCATGCGATCGCTGGCGGTATTGCCGCGGGCGTTTTCTCCTCTTTCACACCCTATATGGGTTTGCATTTTCTAATTGCTTTCGCCGTTGCCTACATTATTGCGGGAAACATGATCGCCGCAGCAGCTGGCACTTTTATCGGCAATCCCATCAGTTTCCCGTTCATTTGGGCAGCAACCTATTCAACCGGAAATTTCCTGCTCTATGGCGATATGGGCAAGGACGGGCCTCATGAAACTCTATTTGGGTTGAAACATATCAGTTTTTGGGATCTGGGCCCCTCTGGTCTTTGGCAATTGGCCGTGGGCATATGGGAGCCGGTGCTCAAACCCATGACGATCGGCGCAATTCCCATCGGCATTACGGTGGCCTGTATTGCCTATCTGATTACCCGTTATGCAGCGATAGCGTTTCAAAAATCACGCCGCAGGCTTTTGGCTGCCAAGGCGCGAGAACTGAAAGAAAAAGCAATGGCCAGCATTGATCAGACCCATTCCAACAGCGCCAGCTAAGTCTGTATTGGTTCACTAATTACTGAACGAACACATCAATCCTTTTCTTGCCAGCAATGAGCGAATTCAGCTACTAAGTTTGGATGATTATAGGTCTTGGAAGTGATTTGATTGATATTCGCCGGATTGAGCGAAGCTTGGAGCGTTTCGGCTCCAAATTTACCAATCGTATTTTCACCGAAGTCGAACAGCAAAAATCTGATTCGCGTAAGCAGAGGGCCGCCTCCTACGCCAAGCGTTTTGCAGCCAAAGAAGCCTGTTCAAAAGCTCTTGGAACAGGTATCAGCAATGGCGTATATTGGCGTGACATAGGTGTTGCGAACCTTCCTGGCGGAAAGCCGAACTTGGAATTGACAAATGGTGCTGCAAAAAGACTTGCTCAAATGATACCTGATGGCTACGAACCACGAATTCATTTGACAATTACCGATGATTTTCCCCTTGCTCAGGCATTTGTGATCATCGAGGCAGTTCAACTGCCAATCGGTTGAAGAGATATATTGAATTGGTTTTAACGCGGCTAGCCCGCATATTCGAGTTGGATAATTGAAATTGGCTGAAGACGTTAAACGCTCTGAAGAAAACGGATTTTCAGAAACAATCAAAGTCATCGTGCAAGCGTTGCTTTTGGCAGTCGTTGTTCGCACCTTGTTGTTTCAACCCTTTACAATTCCATCCGGGTCAATGATCCCAACGCTTTTGGTCGGCGATTACCTTTTCGTATCAAAATACACTTATGGCTATTCGAAATACTCCATCCCGCTTTCTCCTGATGTCATGGAAGGGCGTGTATGGGCCGCAGAGCCGAAACGCGGCGACATAGCGGTCTTTCGTTTGCCGAGCAATACAGATATTGACTACATCAAACGCGTCATCGGCTTGCCGGGCGACAAGGTGCAGATGATTGACGGTAAGCTCTTTATCAATGGTGAAGCTGTTAAAGCCGAGCCTGCGGGCATGTTTCAACACCCAGAAGGTGGCCCACCGGTTCCCATGTTCGCAGAAACGCTGGACAATGGCGTCACCTATAACACAATCGATATGAACCGCCGCAGTCAGGGTGATAATACCGGCATATTTGAAGTGCCTGCCGGACACTATTTCATGATGGGTGACAACAGAGATAATTCACTGGACAGCCGCTTTGATGTTGGCTTTGTTCCGTTCGAGAATTTCGTCGGTCCCGCCCGGGCGATATTCTTCTCCGTGAGCAATGAAGCTCACCCATTGGCGATCTGGCGTTGGCCTACTGACATGCGCACGGACAGGCTGTTCAAGGGGCTTTGACGCAATGAGCACGACCAGTAAAAACAGAGGCAGCAAGCGGTTCGGAAGTCTTGAAAAACGACTGAATTACGAGTTCTCCGCCTATGAAAATCTGGAACGTGCTTTAACCCATGCGAGCGTGCGCAAGAAGTCGGATAATAGTTTTCACTATCAGCGCCTGGAATTTTTGGGCGACAGGGTACTTGGCCTTGCTGTTGCCGAGCTTTTGTTCGAAAAATATCCCGATGCCAATGAGGGAGAATTGTCCCTGCGTCTGAACGCTTTGGTAAAGGGAAAGACACTGGCTGAAATCTCCGATGAGTTGGAGCTTCATGAATTCATCCGCACTGGCGGTGATTTGAAAGAGCTGACGGGTAAACGAATGCAAAGTGTTCGCGCTGACGTGCTGGAAGCATTGATCGCATCGATCTATCTTGATGGCGGGCTCAAGGCAGCCGAAGACTTTATCAAACGCTTTTGGGCCGAGCGGATCCACATTGTGGAAGAAACCAAACGCGACTCAAAAACCTCTTTGCAGGAATGGGCTCACTCCAATCGGTTGGGCACGCCAAAATACAAAGAACAAAAACGATCAGGCCCGGATCATGATCCGGTTTTCATCGTGGTTGTGCAGGTTACAGGAAAAAAAGATGAAAGCGGACAGGGGCGCTCCAAACGGGCCGCTGAACAAAATGCCGCAAAAGCCATGTTGATCCGTGAGGGCATCTGGCAGGAAAATGAGGAAAATCTTTGACCGAAGAACATAATCAAGGTGACGCAGCACCCGTAGTCGACACAAGAGCGGGCTTTGTTGCTTTGATCGGCGCACCTAACGCAGGCAAGTCGACCTTGATGAACCAGCTGGTAGGTACGAAAGTATCCATCGTAACCCACAAGGTTCAGACCACGCGGGCCATCATTCGCGGCATTGCCATGCAGGAAAATTCCCAAATTGTTTTTGTGGATACACCGGGTATCTTCAAGCCTCGCCGCAAATTGGATGAGGCCATGGTCACCACAGCCTGGGGTGGCGCGAAAGATGCGGACATCGTTGCGCTTCTGATTGATTGTGAGCGCGGCATCACTGATGATGTTCAAAAGATCTTGCGCAATCTCAAAGATGTTCATCAAAAAATGATCCTTGTCCTCAACAAGATTGATCAGGTTCGCCGCGATCAACTGCTCGCTTTGGCCGCAAAAGCCAATGAGTTCGTCTCCTTTGACGAAACCTTTATGGTTTCGGCAATGAATGGTGATGGCTGCCCTGTTTTGATGAATTATCTTGCGAAAAACATGCCGCTTGGCCCATATCTTTATCCTGAGGATGATATTTCCGATTTGCCAATGCGCCAGCTTGCGGCCGAAATTACCCGGGAAAAACTGTTCCTGCGCTTGCATCAGGAACTGCCTTACGCCTCCCATGTGGAGACCGAAAGCTGGAAAGAAACAGATAAAGACGTTCGTATTGATCAGGCGATCTACATCGAACGCGAAAGCCAGAAAAAGATCGTCATTGGCAAGAAAGGCGAGACCATCAAGGCCATTTCTACAGCTTCCCGCAAGGACTTGATGGAAATACTGGAAAAGCCGGTTCACCTGTTTCTGTTTGTCAAAGTGCGTGAAAACTGGGTTAATGACCCCGCACGTTATCGCGAAATGGGACTTGAGTTTCCTCGCGGTTAAGCGTCTTCTTCTGTCATGGAATGGAAAGACAAAGGATTGATTCTTGGCGTGCGAAAGCATGGCGAAACAAGCGCAATCGTTGAGATCATGACAGAACAGCATGGGCGCCATTTAGGCTTGGTGCGCGGTGGTCGTTCTTCGCGAATGCGGCCCGTGCTTCAGCCCGGTAATTCCGTTCATATTGAATGGCGAGCCCGACTTTCCGAACATCTTGGCACTTTCCAAATTGAAGGCGATCAATTGCGTGCTGCCCATTTGATGGACACGCCGCTGGGTATTTACGGCCTTCAAACCATTGCAAATCATTTACGCCTTCTGCCGGAGCGCGACGCCCATCAGGGGCTTTATCGTGCGGCTCTAGTGATGTTGGAGCATCTTGATGAGCCGGAAAAAGCAGCCAGAATGCTAATCCGCTTTGAGCTTGCTCTACTGGATGAGCTCGGCTTTGGTCTGGATTTGACGCGATGTGCGGCGACCAATATCCGTCACGATCTGGTTTGGGTCTCGCCCAAATCCGGCAAGGCCGTAAGCCGTGAAGCAGGTCAACCCTATGAAACGCAACTTCTTAGCCTTCCGCATTTCCTGCTTGAGGAAAAAGCAAAGCCCGACAAAAATCAGCCTGTAAAAAACAATGAAATGCTTCTGCAGGAAGGCTTTGAATTGTCGTTTTATTTTTTACAGCGCAATGTTTATGGTCCAAGAGGTCTTCGCGCTCCCGATGAGCGGGCGGGCATGATCAAGAAAGTCATGCGGCTTTTGAAAGAAGGCTCACTTGCACAAACCCATCAGGAATAGAATATTGTCCAAACTCAATCCACCGAATACCGCTGAAACGAAAATCGGCACATTGCCTGTGGAACTTGTCGCAAAACATACGGGCATCGAACTGTTCAATATGATGATTGCCGGCGAAATCCCGCGCCCGGCTATGGGCCATACGCTCAATTTTTATCTGGCAGAAGCTGAAAAGGGGCGGGTGGTTTTCAAAGGTACGCCGACTGAAGCTCATTATAACCCGATGGGAACGGTTCATGGCGGCTGGCCCTCGGCGATTCTCGATAGCGCCCTTGGCTGCTGCGTTCACACGACATTGCCCGCTGGCATGGCTTATACAACAGTTGAATTCAAAGTGAATTTGGTCCGCCCGCTCTTTGCCCATTCCGGCGAGGTTATCTGTGAAGGCAAGGTCATTCATGTGGGCCGCACCATCGCCACAAGTGAGGCAACGCTCAAAACGGCAGAAGGCAAACTGATTGCCCATGGCACTGAGACCTGCGCTATTTTTCCGCTGGGCAGCAAGGGATAGGCAGAAGGTGAGTGCTTCACTCCTGATAATTTATCATTCTCGCACTGGCGGAAGCAGGCAGATGGCCGAGGCCGCGGCAATGGCCGCTCGTGAGCATGGCGAGGTGGTCTTGAAAAAGGCGGATCAGGCAGAACCCGAAGACTTGTTGAATGCCGCGGGCTACCTCTTTTGCGCACCGGAAAATCTTGCGGCAATATCCGGGGTGATGAAGGATTTTTATGACCGCTGCTATTATCCGCTTCTTGGCCGGATTGAAGGCCGGCCCTATGCCCAATTGGTTTGCGCCGGGTCTGACGGAGAAAATACAGTGCGCCAGACCGCCAGAATTGCAACGGGTTGGCGGCTGAAAGAGGTTCAAGCGCCGCTGATCATTTGCACCCATGCACAGACACCGGAACAAATTTTGGCTGAAAAGAAAATATCAGAAACTGATCTTGATAAATGCCGCGAAGTCGGGGCTGCACTGGCCGCTGGTCTTGATATGGGCGTATTTTGAAATTTGAAACCTAGCATTACTCCGCCGCAAGAACGCTGCGCTCGACCGCCTCTTGCTTGATCGGCCAGTGCACAATTGCCGCAAACAAACCAAGCGCTACCCCCAGCCACCAGACCGGATCATAAGTACCATATATATCGTAAAGATAACCGCCGAGCCAAACGCCGAGGAAAGAGCCAATCTGGTGGGAAAAGAACACCAATCCGCCGAGCATGCCGAGATAGCGCGTGCCGAACATAACCGCGACCAATGCATTGGTTGGCGGTACAGTTGAAAGCCACAAGACACCCATTACACAGGCAAAAATGACCACCGTTGTTGGTGTTTGGGGGATAAGTAGGAACGCCGTTACGGCGATGGAACGACCGATATAGATCCATGCGAGAAATTTTGGCATCGAATATTTTTGGGAAATAAATCCCGAAGACAAGGAGCCGAAAATATTGAATAGCCCAATCAGCATCAACGCCATCCCGGCCCAATAGGCATCAATCCCGATTTCGTTGATATAAGCGGGGAAATGCGCTGTGATAAACGCGACCTGAAAACCGCAAACAAAAAAACCGGCAATCAGCAGTTTGTAACTGTGATGGCCGATCGCTTCGCGCAAGGCGCCTCCGACGCTTTGAGACATCTCCTGGGCTGTATGATTGCCTTTACCGCCATTGCCTACCAAAGGAATGGCCAGTAGAGGAATGAACATCATCAACAGGCCTAGCCAGACCAGAGAATCCTGCCAACCAAGATTGGCAATCATCGCGACGGCAAGCGGCGAGAAAAACGCCATGCCGCCGGAGCCCGCTGCCGTGCCTATACCGAACACAATAGTTCGTTTGTCTGCTGGCACTGCCCGGGCAAAGGCTGCCATGACGATGGAGAAAGAGCCAGCAGCAATGCCAAGACCGATCAACACGCCGCCGGATAAATGCAGGAGCCAGGGACTTTCGGCAATCGACATGAGGTAGAAGCCAACGGCATACATCACAGCACCAAGAGCCAGGACACGCCAGGTTCCGTATTTGTCCGAGATAGCCCCGAAGAATGGTTGGCCTAAACCCCAAAACAGGTTTTGCAGTGCAATGGCGAGGGCAAAAGTGGTCCGGTCCCAACCCCGCGCTTCCAGCATAGGCAGTTGGAAAAAACCCATGGTAGAGCGTCCACCAAAGGTAAACATTGCAATCAGACAGCCACAGATAATGACCAGCCAGGGAATGGATCTTTTAGCGGCTTCTGCGGTCATGATGGTCGCTCTTGTTGGTACTGTTTGGGGCACCAGATATGCTAGGCCTTTTGATCCGGGTCAAGTGATTTGAAATCACCGGAGGATTGAGAGAAATTCAACGGCCAAAAAATGGCATCCAAATACACAATAATTGGTGCTTTTGGCAGAGCTTTGGGCGGCCAGAATTGGTCTATGCTTTTGGACCTACCCATCTTGAATAAATAGCTTCTATACCCTATGTTGAAAGCGTCTGCTTGCAGACTTGTTTTTTGGACTATGTTATACTCATATTGAGTATAAGTAGATATTTCTAATAAACCCGAATTTGTGGTTGAGCCCAATTCGGGAAAAGAGTGGAGGCGCAAATGTCTTTGGCTGGCGCAGTATCAAAATCTTCCAAATCAGCGGTGAAAAAATCGCTCAAATCCAAATCAGCGGCAGAGCGGTTTGGCGAATTGAAAATGCCTGATCTGGAATATACCGACAAGATCGCCAAAGCCACGGCACCGCTTTACGAAAAAGTTCGTCACCATATCCCAGAGATCGAATGGCCGATTCACGCGCCTTATGTTTATTGGATTAATAAGCTGAAGAAAAAGCGCAATGCCGCCATTCTGGCCCATAATTATCAGACGCCGGAAATTTATCACTGCGTTGCCGATATCGTTGGGGACTCCCTGCAATTGGCCCGTGAGGCGTCTCTGGTAAAAGAAGAAATCATCATCCAGTGCGGCGTGCATTTCATGGCCGAAACATCAAAGCTTCTGAATCCGGAAAAGACCGTATTGATCCCAGATATGCGGGCAGGGTGCTCACTGGCTGACTCGATCACTGGCGCTGATATCCGGTTGCTACGTGAAGCCAATCCCGGCGTGCCGATTGTGACTTACGTAAACACATCCGCCGACGTGAAGGCCGAAAGCGACATCTGCTGCACCTCTTCCAACGCTGTTCGGGTGGTGGAAAGCTTCGAGTCTGATACTGTTTTCCTGATCCCGGATGAATATCTCGCCCAAAATGTTGCCAAGCAGACCAAAAAGAAAATTCTCACTTGGGCTGGCCACTGTGAGGTGCATGAGCGTTTCACAGCCGAAGAGTTGTTGGCCTATAAAGAGGCAGATCCATCCATCCAGATCATTGCTCATCCAGAGTGCCCACCCTCTGTTGTGGCTGTGTCTGACTATGCCGGATCAACGGCGGGCATGATTGAATATGCAACCACCCGCAAGCCGGGAGCTAAAGTGTTACTGGTGACAGAATGCTCTATGGCCTCTAATATCGAACAGCAGGCCAAGGGCGTCGAGTTCATCAAACCGTGCAATCTTTGCCCGCACATGAAACGCATCACTTTGCCGAAGATTCTGGAAAGCCTCGTTTACATGAAAGAGGAAGTTTTGGTGGACCCTGCCATGGCCAAAAAAGCCAAACGCGCTGTCGAGCGCATGGTCAATCTGAAGCCGAATTGATAGCCCATGGGCGATTAGTCATCCTCGGGCTTGCCCCGAGGACCCAGAACAACAAGATGGGTGGGGTCCTTTGGACAAGCCCGAGGATGACTACATAGATGGTAGACAAACAAGCAGATCTTTTTCCGCCCCAATCCTGGACTGGTGTTGATGATGTAGTGATTGTAGGCGGTGGATTGGCCGGGCTTTTCTGCGCCCTCAAGCTTTCGCCAAGACCTGTCACCGTTATCGCTGCGGCCCCCATTGGCCAGGGAGCTTCATCTGCTTGGGCTCAAGCGGGTATTGCCGCTGCCGTCTCCCCCGGCGATACAGTTGAAAAGCATGTGGCTGATACGCTTGCTGCAGGCGCCGGGATCGTTGATGAAAAAATTGCCCATCTCATGGCGTCCGAGGCCGCTGACCGTATTCTTGATTTACTCAATTACGGTGTGCCGTTTGACCGCGACCTTGAAGGCAAATTGCAGACCTCCCGTGAAGCTGCTCATTCGGAAAACCGCGTTGTGCGCGTCAAGGGCGATATGGCAGGACGCGCGATCATGGAAGCATTGGTAACAGCGGTCAGAAATACGCCCTCCATCCGATTGATGGAGGGCTATGTGGTTGAAGAAATCACCACCGAAGGGCGTTTCGTTACGGGCCTGATTGCAAGACCGGACGCCGGCAAATCAGACAGACGTATCTTGTTTCCGGCCCGCGCTGTCGTGATGGCTGCTGGCGGCATTGGCCATTTGTATGAAATCACCACCAACCCGAGCGAGGCAAGAGGCGGCGGTATTGGCATGGCTGCAAGGGCAGGGGCGATGATGGCAGATCCTGAATTTGTCCAGTTTCATCCGACCGCAATCAATGTGGGTAAAGACCCGGCCCCTCTGGCAACAGAGGCCTTGCGCGGCGAAGGCTGCACTTTGCACAATTCAGCCGGCGAACGCTTTATGTTGAATATTGATCCCGCAGGCGAGATGGCCCCGCGGGATATTGTGGCCCGGGGAATTTTTGCTGAAGTCATGTCCGGCCGTGGCGCTTTTCTCGATTGTACCAAGGCCGTGGGCGCTCATTTCAAGGACGAGTTTCCAACTGTCTATGGCTATTGCAAGGAAGCGGGCATCGATCCGGCAACCGATATGATCCCTGTCATTCCTGCAGCACATTATTTCATGGGCGGAATTTTGACCGACTCTGATGGCCGCTCTACGCTTGATGGACTCTGGGCCTGCGGCGAGGTTACCTCAACCGGCGCCCACGGCGCAAATCGCTTGGCTTCAAACTCTCTGCTAGAGGCAGTCGTCTTTGCCGGTCGCATTGCCAATAACATATCGGGTCTACTGCCCGATGCGCGAACAGCGCCCTGGAAAGACAAATCGGGCCTGAACTCAAACGCCTCAACGGCGGAAGATGACGCAGCGATGAAAAAACTGCGCTCCGTGATGAGCGCCAGGATTGGAGTGGTTCGCGATGAAGAGGGCATGCGTGGAGCTGTTAAGGTGATTGATGATCTTGAGCGCACGAATACCTCCCATCGATTCAAAAATACGCTAACCACAGCCAAGATCATTGCCATTGCGGCGCTCAACAGGAAAGAAAGTCGCGGCGGGCATTTTCGCTCAGACTATCCCAACGAGCGCAAAGAATGGCAGCATCGCACTTTCATCGAACTTGAAGATGCCGAAAAACAAATTGCTGAAGTCACAGGCCGCGAACCTGTAGCCTCGGCCTTGAACTAAGGACAAGAATTTGGCCTCCAAAACAAAGCCTGTCGAGGCGCTTCCTGCCTATTTGTCTCCTATCCTTATCGAGGAGGCCGTAAGGTCCGCTTTGCTGGAAGATTTGGGCCGGGCAGGCGACATCACTTCCAATGCAACTATTCCCGTTGCTGCAAAAGCAAAAGCGGTTTTGGCGACCAGAGAAGCGGGCATTCTGTCAGGCCTTGAACTTGCAGAAGCCGCCTTTCGAGCGATTGATCCAACGCTCAAATTCAAGGTTCTGGCAAAGGACGGCGAGCGCATCAAGGCCAAACAAAAAGTTGCACGCATTGAAGGCAATGCAAGGGCAATTCTGGCTGGCGAACGTGTTGCCTTGAATTATTTGATGCGCATGTCCGGTATTGCGACCTATACCGCTCAGTTTCAGGACCTGATCAACCACACAAGCGCAAGGATTTGCGATACCCGCAAAACCATTCCTGGCCATCGCGCTTTTGACAAATATGCCGTGAAATGCGGCGGCGGCTCCAATCATCGTTTTGGTTTGGATGATGCGATCCTGATCAAGGATAATCATATTGCTGTATCAGGCGGCGTTGGCCTTGCTATCAAACGCGCCAAAGCCTATGCGGGCCATCTGGTAAAGGTCGAGGTGGAAGTCGATACGCTCACTCAATTCAAACAAGCGCTGAAGGCCGAGCCTGATGTTGTCCTGCTTGATAACATGACGCCAAAGCAATTGGCTGAGGCTGTCGCGATTAATCAGAAAGACAATGGCGGGCGCATCAAACTTGAAGCCTCCGGCAATGTGAATATCTCAACCGTGAAATCAGTTGCTGAATCAGGCGTCGACTATATCTCGACGTCCAAAATCACCATGGCCGCGCCTACATTGGATCTGGGTCTGGACATTGTGATTGGGTGAAAGCGGGGTTAGATTTTTTCTGCCACAACGTAATGATTGGGCGGTGTTTCAGGGTAGTTTCCGGTTTCGATTATCTTGAACCCGCCTGATATAATTGCGCTTTCCAGATCAGCAATGGTCATTTTATTGACCAATGGCGCTTTGCCCATCAGTTGGACCAGCGGCAACGCCATCATCATCAGGCGATATTTCATTGGCAAGGCCGCTCCCTTGAGACATGTTGTTTTTGAAATAAATAGCCCGCCTGGTTTGACCATGCCGCTGAGTTGTCTCACCGCTGCTGGCACATCTTCTATCAGGTGCAAAAGATTAAACGCCATAACGGTATCGTAAGGCCCTGCGGCGATGTTTAGATTAAACAAATCAGCCGCCACAAAATTCACATTTTGAATATTTCTCTCTGCAGCTTTGCGCTCGCCAATAGATACCATATTGGGCGACACGTCACTGGCGGTGATCGAGGCCACATCATCAGCCAGCAGCAAGGCAGTAGATCCGGTTCCACAACCCAGCTCCAAAACATGGTCAGCAGGTTTCAGGTAGCTTTTGGTACGCTCCAGCGATGCTTGATAGGCATTTTCGTCGGCAATGGGAGAGGTGGCATATTTCTCCGCCATTCCGTCCCAGAATTTCTTTGGATTAGTCATGAATATCTCCGATTGATGTTCATTCGACAATAATTCATGCGTCTATGAATGAAAATTGCTTTATTTCGTACAAATGGTATGCGTTTATGCATGAATTGGCAAAACGTATCCTTTGACTGGAACCAGGCTCGCGCATTCTTTGCAACGGCGGAGGAAGGCTCTTTATCAGCTGCAGCGCGGGCGCTTGGTCAAACCCAACCTACTCTTGGGCGGCAGATAACTGCTTTTGAAGAATCACTAGGGGTAGTGCTGTTTGAGCGTGTTGGAAAATCACTTGTACTCACCCCATCCGGTAACCAGCTGCTCGTGCATATTCGTGCCATGTATGAAGCCGCGAGCAAGTTCTCTCTGGCAGCTTCAGGCCAGTTGCAAACCATTGACGGTAAAATCCGTATTACGGCGTCAGATGTATATTCAGTCTACCTCATGCCCGAATTCTTGAAGATCTTACGCCATGCTGCCCCCCTGCTTGAGGTCGATCTGGTGGCAGTCAATGACATCCAGAATTTGCAACTTCGAGAGGCCGATATTGCAATCCGTCATATTCGTCCGGAACAACCGGACTTGATCGCAAAGCTCATAGCTGAATCGACAGCCGGTTTTTATGCTTCAAAAACCTATCTCGATGAAGTGGGTAGGCCAGGTGGAATTGAAGAATTGGCCCGGCTGGATTTCATAGGTGTTGGTAACAATGAACGTCTGATTTCCATGTTGTCCGAAATGGGTGTGATCCTTAATACCAAGAATTTCAAGATTGGATCTGCCAATCTTGTTGCGGCGCTTGAATTGGCGAAACACGGATTTGGAATAATCCCGATTGCTGACAATATCGGAGGAGATATCCTTGGTCTTGAGAAAGTGGTGCCGATGATGGAGCCTATTATCTTTCCTGTCTGGCTGGTGGCGCATCGGGAGTTGCATGGCAGCAGGCGCATCCGTTTGGTATTCGATTTATTGGTCGATTTCTTTCAGAATACGCCCATAAGAAAAGATTTTTAATAGGCGTTTCGACTAAACTCAAGACCTTCATTTCACCAAAACGTAGATAGATATCGTTCAATTCGCTCACCAAGAGTGGTTTGAAGCAGGATTAATTGAATCCTTCAAGCTTATGAAATTTATAAAGTAATTGGATCAGCAAATACAAAGTATGAAACCAGAAGACCAAAAGTGTTACCCGCGCCCCATGCGCAGGCCCGGAGCAGGGCGCTCTGCCATGACTTCCCGGCGGAACCTGAACAGGGCCGCTGGCCGTCCTCCCGTTGAAGACGACATTTTTCCGGTCGCCTCCACCAATTGATTGCTCTCCACCAAGCGGCGAAAATTTTGCTTGTGGACGGATCGGCCCAAAATACTTTCAACGGTCTGCTGTAAAGCGAGCAAGGTAAATTCATCCGGCATCATCTCAAATATGACCGGGCGGTATTTCAGTTTTGAACGCAATCTTGCCAGTGCCGTTGCCAAGATCCTCCGGTGATCATTCAGCATGGGCGCTCCAAGCGGATGGGCAATGCGTGTCTTTTCCGCCCGCCCGTCAGCGACTGTTTCTTCCACCAGACCCGCTGAATAAATCAGCTCATAGCGTTCAAGAACCCGCTCCTCATCCCAGCCAATCCCATCCAGTCCAAATGCAATTCGAACCCGATTCCTGTTGCCCTGATCAAGGGTTGCAAGTCCCGCTGTGACAGAGGTATTCCCCTTCATGGTAACCCAGTCATGGAGCGCCGGGAGAATGACCTCGTCAAGCATGGGTGGTCGGCCCGTACGCCAGTCTTCCCATGGCAAGAACAGATAGGAATTTTTCCAACTTGCTCCGGCAAGTTTTACCTTGTCCGCCTGATCTTTCTTCAATTTGGTAAGCGCCAGATAACCGACAGATACGAAATGAGGGCTGTTATCGCCTTCTTGGCGCTGACGGCCCCGGTCACCAAATGTGTATAACTGTTCGACATAACCAAGCTTCAGCGCTGTTTGCTCTTCAACCCATTTGCGCAACCCGCGCTCCATGGTCCGGTGCTGGGTCGGGTCAAAGGGACCGAAGGGCAGCGCGTCCAACACTTTGGATGACGGGCCCGGAATACGCAGGAGCGCCGGCGCGTTCTCCACCATGGCAATGATCGCGGCATTTAACCCGATCTCTATGGACCTTGCATTCGTCATTTTTTCTTTTCTTTTGCAGCTTGCACACGCATCTGATTTTCCAGTACCTGAAATCTCTTCAGAAAATTGACTTCTGCAAGTTTGGCTGGCCAGGGCGATAATGGCAATCCGTCCGGCGAAACATCCTGGGGTCTGCCAAAATATTTGATTGCTTCAGCTTCGGTAAATCCGGCTAGCCGCGTCGCCTCGTAATAGGCGGCAATCGTATCGGCCTTTTTGATTTCCTTTTTCAATTTGACTGAAACTTTTACAGGAAGTGAAAAGCGCAGATGAATGGCTTCAAGAAGTCTGTTTTCAACGGATTTATAGTCGCCGCCAACAACGGCCTTGAAGGGTGAAATCATGTCACCGACCACATATTCCGGCGCATCATGTAACAGGCATATCATCTGGTGTGTTGCTTCCAGTTCCGGCTCGATACGAAGATGCGTCTCCAGAACGAGCAATGAATGCTGAGCAACAGAATAAGCATATTCGCCTTTGGTCTGGCCATTCCAGCGGGCAACCCGCGCAAGCCCCTGGGCAATATCTTCAATCTCGATATCAAGAGGCGAGGGCTCCAACAAATCCAGCCTTCTGCCCGATAGCATTCTTTGCCATGCGCGTTGTTGCGTTTTCTTATCGACCATTCCCAACCCAAAACCTTTGTAAGCACTTATTTTGTTCAAGCCTAGCTATGGCCTCAGGGCGCCCAGTGATCAAGTCGAATGGTTCAATTATTATAAGAGGCTTTGAGTATTTAATCGCTCAGGAAGCGTTATCATCGGGCCAGGTGAAATTGCACCAGTCCTGTATGGAAAGCTCTACTTGCATACTGCCTGCAAGGGCAGTGCGCAATGGCCCGGCCCCTTCAACCTTGTCAATGCGAATCATTGCAATGCCAGTCTTGCCATTATTGCTGGTAAGACTGCCACAGGCTTTACCGTTGGAAAGTATCTCCGTCCCATTATTCGGAAGGGAGGCTGAGGCACTGACTTTGATCAGGCGCTTACGGGCAGTGCCGCGATGTTGCATGCGCGAAACCACTTCCTGGCCCACATAGCAGCCCTTGGCAAAATCAATGCCCTTGAATTGATCCATCAAGGCTTCGTGGGGAAATGCGTCGCCAAAAGAAAAATCAAGGCCACCTTCTGGCATTCCCTGATCAATCCGATGATCATTCCATTGCTTCATGCTTTTGATATCAACGCCGTCCGGAGCGCGCCGGATATAAGCGCGGTATCCCATTTCTGCCAAACGGGGGTCTTTACAGATCACGCCGTCCGCAAGCAGGGATTTCGGATTGATGTTCGCTCCCCAAATGCTGAAGACGTGAGTGCGTTCGTCCATCGGTTCGATATCGATCTTTGCCCGTAAACGATAAAAAGCCAACCGCTTGGCGAGATCGCCAGCCATCGATTTCTCCACATCGAAGATAAAGCCTTTGGTCGAGGCAACGACGAAGAAATCAAACAGGATTTTTCCTTGAGGCGAGAGCAGGGCCCCAAAAGCAATTTCTCCTGGAACAAGTTTGGCAACTTCGCACGTGACAATACCTTGCAGAAAGTCAGCAGCGCCTTCGCCTGTGACATTCAACAATGCGCGGTTGGTCAATTCGGTAAATGCAGGATCACTCATGATGCTTAGATAGGCCTGAACGGAGGTAATAAAAGGGATAAGAAAGGCAAAATAACATTTAGTCGCCGGCAACGAAAAACCGCCAACGGCCTTCCGGTGTTATACCAAGCCTGTAGAAAATATAACTGCCAAAGGAAAGCATTTCCTCATAATCGCCATAGGTGATGATGCGGAACAATTGAACGCGTTGCCGAGGTGTCAGTTCATCAAAAGGGTAGGAATAGAAATAGGGCCATACATAGACCGCATTGCCAGATTGCTCTTCTATTTTGACGAAGGGGGCTTCCAGAATTTCGGTCATTATAGCCATTATTTCATGGCCGTCAGAATCTCCGGAAAGAGATTTTAAAAAGTCAATCGGATCTTCATCAAACCCACCCAAGGAAAGCATGGTCACATCATCGCCATAGCCGATATAGGGCCTGAGCTTTTCGATATCGCCGCTACGGGCTGCTTCCAGTATCAGTTCACGCATTTTGCGCACGGGAAATGGAACCTCTGAAAGGTCTGTGATGATTTCCGGAATGGCGACTTTTGGCGCTTCCTGTTCGGTTTCTGGCGTAGCCTCTTCAGCGTCAGATGATGTGACATCTTCCTCGCTGATCACATCCTCTGAGGGCTCTTCTGTGGCCTGCGCAATTTGCAAAAGTGCAGGATTTTTCAAGACTTCTCCTGCAGCCAACCCGCTAGGCACAAAAAGCGCAGATAGCAGGAGTGAGCCTCCTGCCAATAATCCGAGATTGTTGAAAGATTTACCGTTGCGCATCATTCATTCCAAGCTGAACTCCAAAAGGCCGAGCCTTTCACATCATGCTAACTGGAATTCAGGCAAAGTCAAAAAACCAATTCGTGATACTTGCCAAATCTTGATGGTAATCGCTTATTGAACAGTCTTGTTCGCAATAAACTCACCTTCGAGATCCTGCAATTTCAACTGTTCGATCATCCGGGTGGTTTCTTCTTCACCAAGACTCTCGGTCAGCTGGCGCAAAGCACCTGTAATGAGTTCTTTGGCGATTATATCGGCTTCAATGCCGTCAATCAGACCCGCTTCCCAGGCATTCAGAAAATGCTCCTGGGCCACAAGACGCTTTTCTTCCAGAATCAGTTCATCCAGATTTTCAAGTGATTGATGATTCATGATGCGTCCTGCTGTTAAACATAATAAGCGATGCGCCAGCGCGAAACTCTATTGTCCGCTTGGGGCACCCCACTCTTTTCTAGCGAACTCGCCCGAAAATTACAGGGTTTTTAGCGGAACTGGTTAACGTCCAAACCGATTTGGGATCTCTGCTGCAAGGCGCATTCCCTGCTGTAAAAACTGATTGGCCGCTTCAGAGGCCGGCTTTGTGCATTCCCGGTAGATTTCCGCATAGCCGCGAAATCCCCGGTTGAAATGGGCAATCAGTTGAGCCCTTCTTTGCTCGGTCGGCTCTTCCGCTGCAAGCAGCTTTTCCATTTCCTCGCGCCAGGTCTGGCCTTCATTGGCACCACATAACTCACGCAAATAATGCAAGGCGCCCAAGACTTCTGCGAGGCGCAGCATTTGTTCGTCATAGGCTGGAGGCAGGGTTTTTAGCTGAGGCCTTGTATCAACCGGCTTTTCTGCTTCAGCTTCTGCCTCGTCGCCTTCAACAGGAGCGGTTTCCTGAGCAAAGCTGTTTTGAATGCCTATTGTCACCGGCGCTAACAACAAGGCACTACCAAGCAGCAGAGCGGAACTCAGCTTTAATAACCAATCTTTCTTAGGAGCCGGCTTCATTATGTAAAAAAATCCTGATTTGCCCTGAATGCAAAATTCTTGTGACGCGCTTCTTGGGTAAAATCAAGGCATCGGACTTGTTCCCTTAAACAGATTTATTGCTGAATAGGGATTTTCGGGTGAAAAGCATGAGCAACAAAAGCAAAGGTGATATCATGAACCACATCTTGCGCTTTGCCATCAAGCGTTTCGGTAACCCAAAGGTTGCCAACCTCGCGCCCGGCATCAATAGCGGCAGTATCAAGGGCAGATGCCCGTCCCGGTGACCATGTCAGCTGAAAATCGCCAAGAGTAAGCGTTTCTTCCTGCACTAGTTTATCCATGGCAATGATGTGTTTTACCGCGCCATCCTTGCGTATAACAACCACCCTTGCCATAGGGCTGATATCTGCTGGCAATTCACCGATGAAGAGAGGGTAGGGCCCAGAACGGCTATCATAACTCACATAAGGGTTGCGGCCATACTCCCTCAAATTCGGATCGTTTGGCACAAGCACTTTGCCATTTGGAAAGCGTTGTTTGAAGCTGGCAAAGCTCTCGAGCCGCGATGGCATGATTTTCAGCTTTGTGCCAGTAAGCTCGCCAATGACAGCCTCTCCGGAAAACTGCTGCCACCAGCTTTCGCTCTGGCGATCATACATCAAAAGGTCTGAATTGCGCAGACGGCCCGTCGTTCCAAAATCAAAGCGCGTGCCGTCCAACTCTGCATCAAATACGATAGCGGCATTGCAAAGCGGGCAATAGGTCACGGTGAAGGGATGCCCGCCTACAATATCATTGGCGATTTCGTGCCACATCAAAATGGAAAGAGGATAGGCTTTTGCCTCGCCATTGTTGGCAAAACCGATCACGGACTCGCGGTCTTTGGTTTTTGCTTCACTGATCGATACAAATTTCGGGTTATCGATAGCAGGAATGCCATCTTTTAACGGCCCACCCGACAAGACCTCATGGAGCTTGATACTCGTTTTGGAAAAATCAGTCTTCCAATTTTCAAAATCATGGGGGTTCGGCTCTGCCAAAGGTGCGCTGGCAAAGCTGAATAAAGCCAAGAATAGAAAAATCGAAAAACGGTGAAATCTGGAACCAATTCGGATCATCAATTACTCCCTTGTAGGGCTGCGTCCATTACAAACCTATTTAAGGCGGTAAATGTGCCAGTCTTGGCGGCTTCAAGCCAGTGTTGGCTGATCAGTTTTCCGTGAGCAGTTCCAGTAAAATCTCTTCCGTACTGCTGGTAAAATCAAACTGGCTCATTTCGCCCAGCGTTACCCAAGCCGCATCGGCTGCATCATCGCCCGCGCAAACAGTTCCCGTAAACTCCCGGCAGATGAAAAGGCCGAGCACATAATGGCTAATGATAGCTCCATGTTCATCGGTTCGTATCGGTTCAAAAAACCGCAGAAACTCGGTCGTTACGGCTGTCAGACCAGTTTCTTCAAACAGTTCCCGTCTTGCGGCTCCTTCCAGTGTTTCGCCGAGCTCCTGACCGCCGCCCGGAAAAGCCCACAATCCCTTTGAAGGCTCTTTGCCCCGTTTGATGATGAGCGCCTCTTTTCCGCTGATGACCATCATCGAAGCGCCTGTTATGGGCCGGAGCGGGGAATGTGTCGTCATTTGAACCGAACTCTGTTTTGAAATCTGTCCTGTTTCATGGCATATCTGTTAGCATAAATCACCTGGGATCCAGACCCGGGCAAATGTGTTGAGCACTTTACGAAACGAAACAAGAGCAAGACCTGTATGTGTGGAAGATTTGCCCTGAGCGCAACACCGGAAGAAGTGGCCGAGCTTTTTGAGCTTGATGAGCTGGATCCGTTTCCGCCTCGCTACAACATCGCGCCGACCCAGCCGATCTTGATGATTGCGCCAGGGGCATCAGGCAGGCTCACGGCTCCCTTGGTGCGTTGGGGATTTGTGCCGTCATGGGTCAAGGATCCGGCAGATTTTACGCTGCTACTTAATGCGCGGTCTGAAACGGCCGCAGAAAAACCGTCCTTCCGTAATGCCATGCGCCATCGCCGCACACTTATTCCGGCATCGGGTTTTTATGAGTGGCATCGGCCAGCCGATAAAACCCAGCCCAAACAGGCCTATTGGATCAAGCCAAGGCGCTCAGACGGGGTGATTTGTTTTGGCGGTTTGATGGAAACCTGGGCCAGTGCCAATGGCAGCGAGATCGATTCCGGTTGTATTCTCACCACCCGTGCCAGCCATGAGTTTTCCGCAATCCATCACCGGCTTCCCGTCGTCATCAAACCGGAAGATTTTGACCGTTGGCTGGATTGCAGGAACTATGAGCCACGAGACATGGTGGACCTGATGCAGCCGGTTGAAGACGGATTTTTCGATATCATCCCAATAAGTGACAAGGTCAATAAAGTCGCCAATGGCGGGCCTGAAATTCAGGATCGCGTGGAACCTGTCAGCCATCCCCAAGCGGCGAAAAAGCTTGCACCAACGGCGAAAGCTGTCAAAAGCGAAGACGATAAACAGTTTAAATTGTTCTAGCTTTTCGGTTCAAATGTTATTTCCGGCATTATCAGGCTTTCTATTGGGCGGCTCCCTCATCATCGCGATTGGAGCGCAAAACGCCTATATCCTTCGCATGGGGCTGTTGCGCCATCACGTCTTCTGGCTTTGCCTGTTTTGTGCCTTGTCCGATGCCGCACTCATCATTTTGGGGATCGCCGGCCTTGGAGCTTTGGTTGAGGCGCAGCCAGTATTATTGCGGTTTATAGCGCTCGGTGGGGCTTTGTTCCTATCTGCCTATGCGATCATTGCCTTCAGACGAGCCTTTAACCCGGCGGCCTTGCAGGCGGCGGCAAGCTCGAAACCAACTCTTTGGGCCGCAATAGCGGTTTGCGCATCGCTGACCTGGCTCAACCCCCATGTCTATCTCGACACGGTTGTGTTGCTTGGCGCTTATTCCACCCGTTACAGTAATGAAGCGCGGATCGCTTTTGGCATTGGGGCTGCGCTTTCGTCCTTTGTTTGGTTTTTCTCTCTTGGTTTCGGCGCGAGGCTCCTGGCGCCATTGTTTGCCAAGCCAAAGGCCTGGCAAATTCTCGACGGGAGTATTGCGCTGGTGATGGGTTTGCTAAGCCTGTCGCTTTACAAGACTGCATTGGGATATTGACTGAATTCATAACTTGGCCGATAACAATCTTATGAAAAACCTGATGACCATTATCGCCAACATTTGTTGCGGCATTATTTGCCGCTGATTGCGGCTGGCCGGGTTTTTCTGAAACATCCATCATGATTTCTCAAAAAATGCGGCCTTTGCAGGAGGTGGCTTGATGTATTTTGCCTGTTTTTAGGGCTACAAACCAAAAGACTATTTTGAAGATTCGAAATTGAAATTGCGACCGACATGACCAAGAGACCAGAACCCAAACTCTACAATACGCTGACCCGTGAAAAAGAGGTTTTCAAACCAATCGATGAAAAGAATGTCCGCATGTATGTCTGTGGGCCGACCGTCTATGACTTTGCCCATATCGGCAATGCCCGTCCGGTGATTGTGTTTGATGTGTTGTATCGCTTGCTGCGGCACATTTATGGCAAAGGTCATGTGACTTATGTTCGCAATATCACCGATGTGGACGACAAGATTAATACCCGTGCTTTGCGGGATTTTGGCGCTGATATTGCTGCGGGCAAGCTGACACTGAATGAAGCGATCCGCCATGTGACGGAGAAAACCGCCAATCAATTTCATGCCGATGTGAAGGCGCTTGGTTGCCTTGAGCCCGATGTTGAGCCCCGGGCGACAGAATTCGTGCTGCCACGCGAAGATGGCAAAGCGGATATGGTGACCATTATCCAGTCACTGCTGAACAAAGGCCATGCCTATATTGCCACTGGTAAAGAAGGTCGCGAGGTTCTGTTTGATGTGACTTCCATGAAAAATTATGGCGCCTTGTCAAACCGAAAACTGGAAGACCAGCAATCCGGCGCGCGCATTGCCGTTGAAAGCCATAAGAAAAACCCCGGCGACTTTGTGCTCTGGAAAGAGTCTGCATCTGATCAGCCCGGCTGGAAGGGAGTGTTCAAAGAGGGCGGCGCAACCATTGAAATTCACGGTCGCCCTGGCTGGCATATCGAATGCTCTGCCATGTCAGCTGCCTATCTTGGCGAAACCTTCGATATTCACGGCGGCGGGTTGGACCTTATCTTCCCGCACCATGAAAACGAAATCGCCCAATCCTGCTGCGCCCATGATACGCCCAAAATGGCAAACTACTGGATGCACAATGGCTACCTTCAAGTCGAAGGCAAGAAGATGTCCAAGTCCGATGGAAATTTTGTGACGATCCATGATCTGTTGCATACGGAAAAATTCGGCGGGCGCAAATGGCCCGGCGAAGTCTTGAGGCTGGCCATGCTGATGACCCATTATCGCGAGCCGATTGATTTTAGTGTGAAGCGGTTGGAAGAGGCGGAGAATATTTTGTTTAAATGGCGTAGAGCTGAAATTGGACCAGAGACAAGTTTTGACCTTACATCCAAAACCACTATGGAAGTGTTTGATATCATTTGTGAGGATTTGAATACTCCAAGGTTGATTTCATGGATATCACAAATGTTGGGCAACGTGAATTCCAGGGAAACAAAAGGCGCATATGCACTGGCAAGGGATGTGCTCGGCATTAGATTTTCAGTCATTGAGAAGGTAAAAATCTCTTCGTCAGTTGAAGATGATATTAATAGGCGCCTAGCACTCCTCGCCGACAAAAACTTCGCTGAAGCGGATCGCATTCGCGATAAGCTTTTGGCTCAAGGAATCCAGTTAAAGGATTCAAAAGATTCAGAAACTGGCGAACGCATCACGACTTGGGAGGTAAAGCGATGATCGCTTTTACCGACAAACGCGAAGAGCGTTTCGGGCGGTCAGCCCGCGCCCGCGCAAGCCTTCGCGAAGCGATAAGCCGTGAGCGAAAAACACGAAAAGTGAAGCGATGACCCAACTCTTCTCAGGCGGATGCCAATGCGGCGCGGTGCGTTACAAGTTCGATGCGTTAGGCAAAGCCTCTATCTGTCATTGCCGCATGTGCCAAAAAGCCTTTGGCAATTATTTTGCTCCCCTTGTTGAAGTGGAGGGATTTGAGTGGACACGCGGCGAGCGTGGATTGTTCATGTCTTCCAATTTGAGCGGGCGGGGTTTTTGCAAAGATTGCGGAACGCCCCTGACGCTTGAGACCGATGGCGTGTACGAAGTCGCCATCGGCTCCATGGATGATCCAGCCGCTGTGCCAATCGAGTATCACGCTAATGTCGAGGATCGCCTTGAGGTGGTTCGACATCTTCATGAAATACCCGAGGCACCGCCTGAGCGGCGCGAGGAAAACGATCAGTGGAATGCGCGGGTTGAAAACCATCAACATCCCGACCATGACACAATCATCTGGCCGCCAAAGGTGAAAAAATGAATACTCCATTGGAAAAGCCAAAAGGCAATCGCGACCCTTCCAAAGAAATGCCGAAATGGTTGATCTATGGATTTCTGCTGAAGGCCGCAGTTGTTACGTGTATTGTTCTTGCGGTTTTATGGTTTTCAGGAATGTTTGGGTAGAAGAATTAGAGTTAGTTTATCTCCCCCCTTGTGGAGGAGATGTCCGATAGGACAGCGGGGGGTTATGCCACATTTCAATACTTCGCCATTTGTCCGATTAAACGCAAAGCGCATGCGTCATGAAATGACTGATGCGGAATTGAATTTTTGGAATGTTGTAAGAGCCCACAGGTTTATGGGGTTGGGGTTTCGCCGGCAGTATCCTATAGGGAAGTTTATCGTCGATTTTGCCTGTCCCAAGCACAAATTGATTATTGAGCTGGACGGCTTGCAACATGCAGAAATTGAGAGTCGCATCAACGATAGTAAGCGAACACGAGCGCTTGAAAACGATGGTTGGTTGGTATTGCGATTTTGGAATGATCAAGTGATGACAAATATTGATGATGTATGTGATCACATTATCGCTGTGTTATCAGAAAATGGAGTTAGTCTTGAGTAAACTACACCCCCCTCTGTCCTGTCGGACATCTCCCCCACAAGGGGGGAGATCAACAAGTATCCAGCCATGAAACAACGCATCTATCTTTTCGACACAACTCTTCGAGACGGCCAGCAAACGCCCGGCATTGATTTTTCTGTCACCGATAAAATCGCCATCGCGGAAATGCTGGACGAACTGGGCCTTGATTATGTTGAAGGCGGTTATCCCGGCGCGAACCCGACCGATACGGAATTCTTCTCAAAGAAACGCACCAAAAAGGCGAGCTTTGTCGGCTTCGGCATGACCAAGCGGGCAGGGGTTTCAGCTTCCAATGATCCGGGTCTGGCAGGTCTTGTGGAGGCAAAGACCGATGCGATTTGCTTTGTCGCCAAGAGTTGGGACTATCACGTGAAAGTTGCCCTTGGCTGCACGAATGAGGAAAACCTCGAAACCATCAGCGCATCTGTCAAACATGCGGTAAAGGCGGGGCGCGAAGCACTTATCGACTGCGAGCATTTTTTCGATGGCTACAAGGCGAACCCGGATTACGCCATTGCTTGTGCCAAAACCGCTTATGATGCTGGTGCCCGCTGGATTGTCCTCTGCGATACCAATGGCGGCACACAGCCAAGCGAAGTGTCCGACATCGTGAAAGCCGTGATTGCGGTTGGTGTTCCCGGCGATCATCTGGGCATTCACACCCATGACGACACGGGGCAGGCGGTCGCCAATTCTTTGGCAGCCATCGAGGCTGGCGCGCGGCAAATTCAGGGAACGCTGAACGGCATTGGCGAGCGATGCGGTAATGCAAACCTGACGACGATCATTCCGACACTGGCCCTGAAACCGGTTTATGCCAAGCGTTTTACGACGGGCATCAATACGAAACAGCTGGAGGACTTGACGCGGATTTCTCACAAATTTGACGAGATGATCAATCAGGCGCCTTATCACCAGGCCCCCTATGTCGGCTCGTCTGCCTTTGCCACAAAGGCAGGAATTCACGCTTCGGCCATTTTGAAAGAGCCGGAAACCTATGAGCATGTAAAGCCCGAAAGCGTCGGCAATAATCGTCGCGTCATGATTTCCGACCAAGGCGGAAAGTCAAATTTCATCGCCGAGTTGAAACGCAAGGGTATCACTGTTCGAAAGGACAATCCGGCCCTTGATGCGCTGATTTCCATCGTCAAGGAACGCGAGGCCATAGGCTATGCTTATGAGGCCGCCGAGGCGAGTTTTGAATTATTGGCCCGCCGCAAACTGGGCAAAGTACCAGAGTTTTTCAAGGTCGAAAGCTTTCGAACTCAAGTTGAGCGCCGGTTCAATTCGGCAGGCGATATCGTGACGGTTTCCGAAGCCGTGGTCAAAGTCATGGTGGATGGCGAAGTGTATTTTTCTGTCTCCGAAGGCAGTGGTCCGGTCAACGCCCTGGACAAGGCCCTTCGCAAGGATTTAGGCAAGTATCAAAGCCAGATTGAAGATCTGGAATTGGTGGACTATAAAGTCCGTATTCTCAACGGCGGTACCGAGGCGATCACGCGAGTATTGATCGATAGCGTGGATGGCAATGGCGAGCGCTGGTCAACGATTGGCGTATCGGACAATATCATCGATGCGTCATTTCAGGCGCTGATTGACTCAATCAATTACAAGCTGATGAAGGCGGATCTCGCGTGAGAATTGCCGAGGCGGAGGCACCCAAAACTGTAAAATCAGAAGATACCCGCGCAGGATTTTTCTTTGCACTTTCTGCCTATTTGATGTGGGGGTTTCTACCGCTTTATATGAAAGCGATGCAATCGATTGATCCGGTTCAGATCATCGCCCATCGCGTGTTCTGGTCGCTGCCTGTTGCTGCTATTTTGCTGTGGATGCTCGGACGCACCAAGGATATCATTCCGACCTTTAAAAATCCGAAAAAGCTGGGCATTTTGGCGCTCACCGCCAGTATTATCTCGATCAATTGGGGCCTTTATGTTTGGGCAATTTCCGTTGAGCGTACGCTCGAAACAGCCATGGGCTATTATATCAATCCGTTGATCACAGTTGCCATGGGCGCGGCGTTTTTGGGCGACAGGTTTACCCGCGCCCAGATAGTCGCTTTGGCCATAGCCACGGCAGCTGTCGTACTGCTGACAGTCAAAGGCGGGTTCTTTCCCTGGCTAAGTCTCGTGCTGGCATTCTCATTTGCCACTTATGGATTTTTGCGCAAGACAGTGGATGTTGGCCCCACCCAAGGTTTTCTGGTGGAGGTTATGCTGCTATCGCCTTTCGCCTTGATCTATATTCTTTGGTTACAAAACAGCGGGCAGGGTATGTTCCTGAACAGTTCCTGGTATACGCTCATTCTGATAGGTTGCGGGCCGGTGACTGCAATTCCGCTGATCCTTTATGCCTTTGGCGCAAAAGGCTTGAAGCTCTCAACCATCGGGCTGATGCAATACATCGCCCCGAGCATGATCTTTTTTATCGGTATTTTCGTGTTCAAGGAACCATTCGGCCTTTGGCAGGCAATAGCATTTGCGATGATCTGGTTCGCCCTTGCGATCTACTCCTGGTCAGCCATCAAAGCACAGATCAAGCAAAAAGGTTCGCGGCAAAAGCTGTGACCCTGTTTTTGCGTGTGGTTGTAATAGTTCTATTCCACCGCTGCGATGATCCGGGAAACGATTTCGGCGGGGTCATTCACAATTAGTGGTTTCAGATTGCCGGCGGTATGAATGAAACCCGATTCTGCCATATGTGCCATAAGGTCAATCATCGGGTTCCAAAATCCTTCAATATTGGCAAAGACAATTGGCCTTGAGTGCCGACCGAGCTGCGCCCAGGTCATTATTTCAACGACCTCTTCCAGCGTACCAATGCCGCCGGGCAAGGCCACAAAGGCATCAGAACGCTCGAACAGTTGCGTCTTGCGTTCATGCATATCCTTGGTGATGATCACTTCGCCCAGTTCATCTCCCCTACCACCCGCGCCCAAATTACCGCGTTCTTTAGGAATGAGAAACTCAGGAATTATTCCGGTGATTTCACCATGATTGGCTTTTACCGCGCGAGCAACTTCCCCCATGATACCGGACCCACCGCCGCCATAAACGAGGCGAATATTGTTGCTGGCCATATCTTTTCCCAAAACTCTGGCAGCTTCGGCATAGACCGGATGATTGCCTGGTTGGGAGCCACAGTAAACGCATATCGATTTGATTTTTGACAAATTGCTTTCCTAAACTTTGTGCCATGAATTTGGCGAAGTGTGGGCTCGGACCTTACCTTACATCACGGGTGACGTGCGATGTTAACTGATATATAAAATTGAGTAATCCACAAACTGGTGGAAAAAGAGGGTGAAATAACATGGCTGTTTTGGCGAAAATTTCTACAAAAATATACGCTCTGGTCGTAGGCGGTGCAGTTGCTGCCGGCGGCGTAGGCTTGATAGTCAAAGATGATCAGGGGCAACCGTTCATTCAGTCTCTGGTATCGGGAACCCAATCGCCGGAAAAACCTGAAGCAAAATTGGAAAAAGCTGAAGAACAGATCGCCAGCCTGCCTCCAAGCGAGCCTGTTGAGCCAATTACAGAACCGGAGCCGGAAAAACAAATCGCCGAGACGGTTATCCTCCCTAGCTTCGATGTATTGCGCGTCGAAAAAGACGGATCAGTGGTGATTGCTGGTAAAGCGCCTGCGGATAGTGCGGTTGAAATTGTCGGTGATGGTAAAATTTTGGGTACAGCGAAGTCCGGGCCGACAGGTGATTTTGCAATTGTTTTTGATGCGCCGCTTGCTCCAGGAGATCACGAGTTGATCATTCGTGCGACGCCAGAGGGTCAAGAGCCAATTATTTCCGCCGAGGCGGGCATCGTTACCATTCCAGAGTTAGGTGATGAGAAAAGCGAAGTCTTGGCAATGGTGCAAAAGGAGGGCGAGGCAAGCCGGATTTTGCAAACGCCGACAGAGGAGGCTCCAAAGGTTGAGACTGCAGAATCTGCCCCGAAAAAGACAGAGCAGTCTGAGCAGTCTGAGCAATCAGAGCAAACTGCCAGTCTGGATGCGCCTGAGCCAGCACAAGAGGCCCAAGTGGAGCCCGTTGTTGAACTGGCTAGCGATGCTCCGGTTCAGGTCCAGGCGGTGGATGTTGAGCCAAACAAGATTTTCATCGCGGGCAAGGCCGAGCCGAACCGCACTGCCAGGGTCTATATTAACGATAAATTTTCAGGCTCTGTGCGAACAAACCCAAATGGCACCTTTTTGTTTGAGCTGAACCAGGGACTTGAAAGCGGCAAGTATGATTTGCGCGTAGATGTGTTGAAAGAGGGTAGCGCAGAAGTTGCTTCGCGTTCTGCCGTGACGGTTGAGCATTTTTCGCAGCCCGTGGCAGTAGCTGAGACAAAGCCTGCTGAGACACCAAATGCAGAGCCGGTAGTTGAGCCAGCAACGCCAGCGAAGCCTGCCGAAACACAAAGCGCCGAAGTGGAGAGCAACCAGCCAGTGTCAGAGGTGAAGCTTGAGCCTGAGACACAGAGCGCAGCGGTAAGCGCTCCTGAAGCAACACAAGAGCAAGCCAGCGTGACAGAACCGAAAGAGCCTGGGCAGGTTGCTGCTGTTACGGAAGAAGCCAAGCCTGTAATTCAAACTGGACGATCAGTAATCATTCGGCGTGGTGATAATCTTTGGCGGATTTCCCGGCGCATGCTTGGCGAGGGAAGAAAATATACAATGATTTTTTCTGCCAATTCGAACCAGATCAAAAATCCGAACCGGATTTATCCCGGCCAGGTTTTTGATGTGCCCGAGGATGAAGAAAAGCCTGATACGACAAAACAAGCGGGCTAATGCATCGGTCTGAATTATTTGATCGTATGGATTGATTTAATCGGTAATCACCGATATTGCTTTATCGGTAATCACCGATTGAAGGTTGTGGGTTCGGCCCGCTGAAATTATCTGATGCAAAAATCCTGTCCACAATCAAATGACGAATTTGACCTGGCTTCAGCGCTCAAGGCTTTGGGTCATGCTTCGCGCCTCGAAATTATTCGCCAACTCACTTTACGGCAACGGTGTTGTGGCGGTGATTTTTGTGATTGTTTGCCACTATCTCAATCAACGATTTCCCAGCATCTGGATATGCTGAAACAGGCCGGTATTGTGAACTGGCAACAACAGGGAACGCGCTCCATTTACACCTTGAATAAACCATTGCTGCTGCAACTCGCTGAACAATTACAGATGATTGCCCAATCAAACACCTGCCAGTTTGATGACAGTTCCATTGAAAATCTCGAAACAGAAAAGTGAATTCCGTGCAATGAATGCTCCGGTAGATCGTAATCAGACGAAAAAAATCGTAAGCTCAGAACGCGGTGAAACGGCGTCGACAATCCGCAATCTGTGGCCTTATATGTGGCCCAGCGACCGGCCTGATCTGAAACTTCGCGTTGTTTGGGCGATGGGTATTTTGATCATCGCCAAGATCATCACAGTGCTGGTGCCATATTTTTACAAATGGGCAACCGATGCCCTGAACGGGGAAGGGGCGCTGCCCGGTTGGCTTCCGTCCATTCTTCTCGTCCCGGTTATGCTGGTGATTGCTTACAATATCGGCCGGGTTTTGGTGGTCGGTTTCAACAATCTTCGAGATGCGGCCTTTGCCAGCGTGGGGCAACATGCGGTGCGCCAACTGGCTACCATTGTATTCAAACACATGCACGCCTTGAGCCTCCGTTATCACCTTGGCAGACGCACTGGTGGTCTCTCACGCGTGATCGAGCGCGGAACCAAGGGAATTGAATCGATTGTTCGCTTCACTATTTTGAACGGCGCACCGACACTAATTGAATTTGCCTTTATGGCAGCCGTCATCTGGTATGAATTTGGTTGGATTTATGTGGCCATCATCTCTGTGATGGTTTGGGCTTATACCTGGTTTTCGATCAAGGCCAGTGACTGGCGTATCGGTATTCGCCGGGACATGAATGCCAATGATACCGACGCCAATTCGAAAGCGGTCGACTCTCTGCTCAACTATGAAACCGTGAAATATTTCGGCAATGAGGAGATGGAAGCAGATCGGTTTGATCAATCCATGTCCCGCTATGAAAAAGCTGCCACAAAAGTCTGGACGTCACTGGCTTGGCTTAACTTCGGCCAAGCTGTCATTTTGGGAATTGGCATGGGCGCTTGTATGGTCCTGTCAGCATTGGCCGTTAGTCGCGGCGAGCAGACCCTGGGCGATTTTGTCCTAATCAATGCATTGCTGCTGCAACTCTCCATCCCGCTCAATTTCATCGGCTTCATTTATCGTGAAATCCGTCAGGGATTTACGGATCTGGAAGCGATGTTCGACTTGTTGGCCGAGCCTCAGGAAGTGGAAGACGTGTCGGGTGCAAAACCTTTGCAAGTCGATAGTGGTTCCATCCGCTTTGAAAATGTGAATTTCCACTACGACCCAGATCGGGCAATCTTGAAGAATGTCAGTTTTGAAGTTCCTGCCGGAAAAACCGTTGCAATCGTCGGACCTTCAGGTGCCGGTAAATCCACTTTGTCACGGCTCCTTTACCGCTTTTATGATGTTACGGGCGGGGCCATCTATATTGATGACCAGGATATCAGGCAGGTTACTCAGAAATCTTTGCGTTCTGCCATTGGCATGGTTCCCCAGGATACGGTGCTTTTTAACGACACAGTGGGATATAATATTCGCTATGGCCGCATCACCGCATCCGAGGAAGAAGTTGAGAAGGCAGCCGAAATGGCACAGATCGGCGACTTCATTACAAGTCTGCCTGATGGATACCAGACCCAGGTCGGTGAGCGTGGTTTGAAACTTTCCGGCGGCGAAAAGCAGCGCGTGGCCATTTCAAGAACCTTATTGAAGGCTCCGCCAATTCTTATTCTAGATGAGGCAACCTCCGCTCTTGATACTCAAACCGAACGTGAAATCCAGTCGGCGCTTGATATCGTATCGAAAAACCGGACGACTTTGGTGATTGCCCACCGTCTGTCAACGGTCATCTCTGCCGATGAAATCATCGTTTTGAAAGCGGGAGCAATCGCCGAACGCGGAACTCATAAAGCGCTCATCCGCAAGAAGGGTTTATATGCTGAAATGTGGAACCGTCAGCGTGAGGCAACTGAAGCGGAGGAAAAACTTCGCGCGGCCCGGGCTAATGACGATTTGGGAATTATTACCCGTAATCGACCCTAGCCAATAGCGACAAAGCCTACCTGTCTTGAACGTCACTGATTTCTTGCATATCGCCCCTCAATGGCGTTACTAAGGCTCAAATATTTTTGGTCAGGATACACATGTCAATTTCATCATCGATTCGAAACGCAATGATTCCGGTTCACCCGGAAGGTTACAAATTCATAGCAGCATTTTTCGTAGTTTCCGTCATCCTCGGCTGGCTGTGGGACCCGCTGTTCTGGATTGGCCTGGTGCTCACTGTCTGGTGC
Organism: Salaquimonas sp.; assembly: GCA_049680405.1. Lineage (GTDB taxonomy): Bacteria > Pseudomonadota > Alphaproteobacteria > Rhizobiales > Rhizobiaceae > Salaquimonas. The sequence continues at coordinate 42,580 of JBAUHS010000079.1, forward strand.
ATTTGGTTTTTCCGCGATCCTTTGCGGGTTACCCCTATCAATGATGATTTCATAGTCTCACCGGCAGATGGGCGCATTTCCCATATCGGCAAAGTCGTACCGCCCGCTGAATTGGGCTTGGGTAAAGATCCGGTTATGCGCGTCTCGGTTTTCATGAATGTCTTTAATTGCCACATCAACCGGGCACCGGTTTCAGGCAAAGTAACCAAGGTCATTTATAAAGAAGGCCAGTTCGTCAATGCGGAACTCGACAAGGCGTCCGAAGACAATGAGCGTAATTCGCTGCTTATAGATAGTCCCCATGGAACTATCGCTGTTGTCCAGATTGCCGGGCTCATTGCACGGCGAATTCTATGCTGGTCCAATCAGGATGACAAACTTTCTGCTGGTGAGCGCTTCGGTCTTATACGTTTTGGCTCGCGCCTTGATGTCTATGTTCCCAATGAGGCGACTATTACAGTGGCCTTGGGCCAAACTTCCATCGGTGGAGAGACTGTTCTTGCCCGCTATGACGATCACTCGATTTCACCCGTCGTGAGAAAGAGCTAGAATGGAACCGCCATTCACACCCTATGAAACCGGCGCGGAAAACAGTTCGCAACACACCCGGCTGCGCGATATTCCCTTCAGAATGTTACTTCCCAATATCCTTACATTGTTGGCGATATGTTCAGGCTTAACCTCTATCCGGTTTGCCATTGAGGGGCGGATTGAATTGGCGCTTGGCGCGATTATTCTTGCCGCAATATTGGATGGGATTGACGGGCGCGTGGCACGGTTCCTGAAATCGTCAACACCTTTCGGCGCGCAAATGGATAGCCTCGCTGACTTCGTGAATTTTGGCGTTGCGCCAGCAATGGTGCTTTATTTCACCCTGCTGGATGAGTTGCGCCCCTTTGGCTGGGTCGCTGCATTGATTTATGCGATGTCTGCCTGCCTGCGATTGGCCCGTTTCAATGTTCAATTGGACACTCCGAACAAACCGCCATTTCAATCCGATTTTTTCGTAGGCGTTCCTGCTCCCGCCGGTGCAATGATTGCGCTTCTGCCGCTTTATCTGGTGCAACTCGGCTTTGAGGAAAACCTTCTCATCGACGTGCTGGCGACGGTCTATATAATTCTAGTTGGCCTGTTGATGGTGTCCAACATACCGACTTATTCAGGCAAAAGCCTTGGAAAGCGAATTCCAAGAACAATTGCGCTACCAATGATCCTTGCGGTTGTTGTGTTGGTTGCACTATTGCTTAGCTATCCTTGGGCGGTTCTCTCAATCGTTGCTGTCGCTTATTTAGGCGCTCTGCCCTGGGGCATCAGCTATTATAAAAAACTGGAAGCGCTTCACAACCAGAATGTAATGGTTGAAGAAGCCGAAAAGACGGCCCTGGCGAAACCAAAGCCTAAGCGCGTTCGCAATAAGCCAGTTAAAAAATCAAATACTTCCGGCGACGGCTAGACCATGTCAGGGCTCTGAGTTGCCTGCAAAAAGGCGACATGCCGTTAAGCCTGTCGCCTTTGTAATGTTTGTATCAGCCGCACAGCCTTTGCTGCAGTAAATTCATTCAGCTGCCTCGGGATAGCTTTCCGTATCCGGGCCGCTATCCCTTGATTTCTTCTTTTTCGTCTTGCGTGGTTTGGGGCTGTCATCATTGGCAGCAAACACACGAGGTTCAGGATCAATGGATACCTTGCCTTCTTCAATGCTCAACTCTTCACCCAGTTTGCCGCGGTTAAACAACTCACGCACATTTTGCGGCAGTGACAACATTACCGGGGTAAGGATCAGTGTCAGCAAAGTCGAGAAAGTGAGGCCTGCAATCACCGCCGTGGACAGCTGAACCCACCAGATCGACGTAATCGAACCATACGAGATCACACGGTTGATATAATCAAAATTGATCGTTAGAGCCATTGGCACCAGGCCAAGGATGGTTGTTACCGTTGTCAGCATGATCGGGCGCAAACGCTGGGCAGAGGTTTTCAGAACGGCCTGATGAATATCCACGCCTTCCGATCGCATCCGATTATAGGTGTCGATCAGAACAATTGCATTATTCACCACGATCCCGGCAAGGGCGACAACGCCCGTACCTGTCATGATGATCGAGAATTTTTGCCCTGTCACCATTAGGCCGATCAATACGCCAACAACAGCAAGGATCACGGTCGAGAGAGTGAGAAATGTCTGATAGAAGGAATTGAACTGGGTCACCAGAATGATGAACATCAGGAACAAGGCACCAGCAGCAGCTTTACCCAAAAACTCGCCGGCTTCCTTTTGATCTTCATCGGCGCCGCGGAACCTGAAATGCAAGCCTTCGGGCCATTCCTGACTATCCAGCCAGGTTTGGATTTGAGCGACTTTATCATCGGGGGTCAGGTCTCTGCCTTCAAACTGGGTGTTGGGCAACAGATTGGCCTTGAGATCCATGGCGTATAGTCCATCACGGCGCGTGATTGAGGAAACCTTTTGTTGCGGGGTTATCGTTATGAAGTTCGATATCGGAACCTGACCGTTAGGCGTGCGTAGACGCAGCTCTGACAGCTTGTCCAATGAACGCTCTGATTCCGGGAGACGAACAATGATGTCAACTTCATCTTCTGAATCGTCCGGGCGGTATTTGCCGATCTCAACGCCATTGGTAACCAGTTGAACCATGGAACCGACCGCAGCAATACCTGCATTATAACGGCCAGCCTCTTCGCGATTCACGTCAATTTCCCATTCTATGCCGGGCAAGGGACGCGCGTCTTCCACATCGCGCAACTCACGGTCCGCGTCGAGGAAATCGCGAACCCGTCCAACTTGTTCACTAACCAGATCATAGTTGTTGGCGGTCAGCTGCAAGCGAATTTCCTTGCCGGTAGGCGGTCCGCCTTCAAGCTTGCGTATCTCAACCTTGATACCGCCAATGCTGGCGGTACGCTCGATAATCTCGTCAAAGATAACAGTTGCCTTGCGCCGCTCGCTATAGGGGGCAAGTTCGATCTGCATCGTCACAACCACATCAGCTGGCATATCCTGGGGAGCGCCAAGCGTAATACCGCCGCCGCTACCACCGCCACCAGGGGCAGTTGCAGTCAGAACGACATTGTCGATACCAGAAACCTGCAGAACCTGCTTTTCAACTTCAATGCCGATATTGCGAATATCATTGCCAGAAAGATTGCCGCGTGCCTGCACGAAAACCGTTGCAACATCCGGCTCCTCATCGACGAAGAATTCTACTCCGTTCGAGTGAGTGCCAAAAAGGCTGAAGGTAACCACGGTCAGCGCAACCACTGAGCTAATGACGATCGCATTGCCGATCAAATTGCCTGAGATCATATCCAGAAAGCGAACATAGACACCCATGAAACCTTTGAGCTTGGTCGGGTCCAATTCCGATTCAGCCGAAAGCATTTTCGCCGCTTCTGATTTCTTGGCGATACTATTCTTGAACACTCTGCGTGTGAACCATCCGCCTGTTTCGGCCATCACGGTTCCAGTTACCGGGACAAATACAAGAGCTGTCAGCAATGAAGCAATCAAAACAATGATTACCATGATCGGAAGATAGCTCATGAACTCGCCTGATACGCCTGGCCACAATAGCAAAGGCAGGAAGGCCGCAAGCGTTGTGGCGGTTGACGAAACAATAGGCCAGAACATCAGTTTTGCTGCGCGGTTATAAGCCTCTTTAGGCGGTAGTCCCTCGGCCATTTTACGGTCGGCATATTCGATCATTACAATCGCGCCATCCACAAGCATACCAACGGTCAACACCAGACCAAACATCACCATCATGTTGACGGTCATTCCGAGCGAGGCGAGTATCAGGAAACCCACCATGAAGGAGGTTGGTATTGCCAAGCCAACCAAAAGCCCGGACCTTAGGCCAAGGGAGCCGATCACCACAATCATCACCAGCGAGATCGCGGTCATGATAGAAGATTGCAGGGAGCCAAGCACTTCAAAGATAAAGCTTGACTGGTCAATCATGTAATTGACCTTGATGGTCTCCGGCCAGTTCTTGGTAAACTCGTCAACAACGGTCCGCACATTGGTATTGTTGTCGATAATGTTTGTACCAATGCGCTTGACAACCTCCAACGACATGGCTGGTTGACCATTCACCCGTGTATAGGTTGAGGCGTCTTTGAAATTCCGGCGAATATCGGCAACTTCGCCGAGGGTAACAACGCCTTCGCCGTTCTGCTTGATCGGTATGGAAAACACATCCATGGCATTTTCGACAAGACCGGGCAGTTTCACATTGAACCGGGCAGAGCCATCGTCAATAAATCCTGCTGGAACCAGCTGATTATATTGAGCAAGGGCATTGAGCAGCTCCGTTTGCGTGATGTCGTAGGATTCCAGCTTGAGCAGGTCGAGAATGACTTCAAGTTGTTCGGCGCGGGTGCCCTTAAGATTGGCTTCGCGCACCGTACTGACGGATTCGATCTCGTCCTTCAGCTGGCGCGCCAGATTATACAATGTCCGCTCGGGAACATCACCTGATAGCGTAACGATAATGGTTGGCTGCAAGGCGAAGTTCGTTTCAAAGACCGCAGGTTCGTCCGCATCAGCAGGAATGCTGGCTTTGGCAAGATCCACCTTGTCGCGAATATCGGCAAGAACCTTATCCTTGTCCGAACCGATCTGGAATTCAAGCACGATCCCCGCATGGCCTTCGGAGGCAATAGCAGTGATTTCCTTCAAGCCCTCCAGGCCGCGCAGTTGCGTTTCCATAGGCTTGACTAGCAGGCGTTCTGCATCTTCCGGTGAAACGCCGCGTTGCCCGATTGAAACATAATATACCGGAACATCAATATCCGGGTTCGCTTCTTTCGGCACAGATATATAAGACAATATCCCGGCAATCGTCATCACGATCATCAAAGTGAGGACGGTCTTTGGTCTGGATAAAATGGTTTCCAAAGCGCCAATCATTGCTGCGCTCCTGTGCTTGTTGAGCCTATGTTCGCAAGTTTTTCGCCAATTCGTTCATCGGGCGCGGTCAAAACCTTTTCGCCTTTAACCACATATTCCTGGCCAAGCGTGATGATCCTGTCGCCGTCTTTCGGGCCCGTAATCCAGAAACCGTTTTGCTCTTGCGCAACGATCTGGATTGGAATGAAATCAACGATATCATCTGCAGAAACGGTTCGAATGCCGATTGATCCATCATCATCCAGAGTGACCCAGGAGGGTGCAATTCTAAATGCTTGACCGGCCGCCAGTGAAATTTTGGCTTCAGCCGTCATGCCGTCGCGCACGGCCATACCACTGCCGATTTCAATTTCAATTGCAAAGGTGCGGGTTTGCGCATCTGCCGATGGAGAAATATACTGCAGTTTGCCGTCTACTGTCTCACCGGAAATCAACTCGACTTTGGCAGGCATTCCAGTACTTATTTTGCCGATATCACGCTCCGATACCTGGCCTGTAAATAGCATCGGGTCAGTATCAATCAGTGTCACGCACGTGCCGCCCATGCTCAGCATATCACCCACTTCGGCAATTGGATTTTGCACAACACCGCTTGCATTGGCTTTGATACTGACTCTAGCCATCTCCAGCTCGGCTGCTGCCAGTGCTGCTTTTCCAGCATCCATTGCGGCTTTCAAAGAATTGATCCGATTGTTTGAAGCAAATCCCTTCTTCTTCAGGGCGAGATTGGAATTATATTCGGATTCTGCCTGAACCAGTTGCGCCCGCGCTTGCGCCAATTGGGCTTCACGAGCGCCGCTCTCAATAACGCAGACAACATCACCGGCATTGACCTTGTCACCCTTGGCAACCAGACGTTTTTGCAAAACGCCAGCAGTTTCAGCGCGAACGGTCACAACAGCATTGGCTTGCGTGCGGCCGCGAACCCTTATCTCCTCAGAACGCTCTTCGGACTTCAAAGGGACATAGCGAACTTTGAATAACTCTGCTGAACGCTCGGCCTCGCGTTCGGCGATTGGTACGGCATTGTTTTCAGTGCCGCTTTGGCCGCCAATCTGATATTCACCCGTGAACATCCAATAGCCAAGCCCTGCCGCAAAAGCGACTGCGATAATGTGTGATCCCTTGATCCCGAAAGCCATTAAAAAATTCCGTTTAAAGTGTGAGTTCTTGAACCAGCCTATTCAGCCGCTGATTTCATGGTTAGCGCCGTACCAGCAATTGCTTGCAGCTCGCCGCGTTTTTTCTTCAGATATTCAAGGTCAAACTGCTTGATGCTGATGCCATACTCGCCGACCCAGCATGTTCCTGCATGGTCACAATCAGTTGTATGTTCCTTGATCATCGCAAGTTCAGCTTCAATATCTGCGATCCGAAGATCAATCGCATGTTTAACCGCCTCTGGCGTGTTGGTTTCCGCAGTCATTGCTATAAGCAAAAATTCCGACTTGAATTTGTCCTTCGCCGGAGGATGCGCCAAAGCCTTGATAAATTCCCCACGCCCAAGCTCGGTCAATGAATATATTTTTCTCTCCGGTTTACCCGGATCCTGCTCCATCCGGCTGGTAACCAGAAGCTCAACCTCGAGTTTTGCCAATGTCGGATAAATCGAACCGTAACTGATATCGCCAAAATAACTGAAAGCGCCATCCGTGCAGTTTTTTCGGATCTCATATCCAGTTGATTCCTGAAAATTCAAAATGGCTAGAATGAGTGTTTTTGCGTTCACTGACTTACCTGAGATGTTCGGGATTTCGTTATATCGGCTTGATATATGTTTTTCCGATATATATCAATCATGAATAACAATCAGATACGGCTTTTTGGGATCTTTTCCAGACCCAAGATGCAAAACTGTTTGATATCAGTATATTACGGATTTTTGCTAACTAGCGCATGGGTGCTGACATAGTCGGTCTTGCCGGAGCCAAGCACGGGAATTTCTGCCACTTTCACAATCAGGTTAGGCACCATCAACTCCGTATAACCATACCGCCTTGTCGCGCCTACCAGCGCTTCTTTGTCAGCATTGTCATAGGTCGTCACGAGAATGATTTTTTCGCCGCGCCGTTTATCCGGCACAGAAACCACCGCATGGTTTTCTTCTGGCCATAGGGAGTTCGCCATCATTTCAATAGCACCGAGGGAAACCATTTCGCCCGCCACTTTGGCAAATCGTTTTGCCCGGCCCTTGATGGTCACATAGCCTGCCGCATCAATATCAACAATATCACCGGAATCGTGCCAGCCATCTGCTAGGGGTTGCAATTCACCCGGACGATCATGGGTCATATATCCCATCATCACATTCGGGCCTTTTACCCAAAGCCTGCCACCGGCATCAATGCCGTCGACCGGTTCAAGCCGGTGCTCAATTCCGGGCAGTAATTTACCAACGGACCCGGGCTGGTTTTCCTCTGGCGTATTAACCGCAACAACCGGCGCTGCCTCGGTCATGCCAAAGCCTTCCAGCACTAATGTATCAAAACGATCTTTCCAGGTTTGTCTTGTTTCCTTTTTCACCGCTTCTGCGCCGGCCACCACCATGCGGACCGAGGCAAAATCGCTGTCCTTTGCCGAGCGTGCATATCCGTTGAGAAAGGTGTCTGTGCCAAAAAGGATGGTCGGCTTCACCCGGGCAACGGCTTGGGGGATAATCTTCAAATGAAGCGGCGAGGGGTATAGAAACAGTTTCACGCCAAACAGCAGCGGCAGTATCATCCCGCCCGTTAACCCGAAGGAGTGAAACACCGGAAGGACATTGAACAATTTGTCCTTGGGGCCAAAATCAATCCGCTTGCCGATCTGCGCACAATTTGAGAGCAGGTTCTGATGCGAAAGAACCACGCCTTTCGGCAGACCTTCAGAACCGGATGTATAGAGCACCAGTGCCGGATCATTTGGGTGGACGGTTTCGATTGCTGACCTACTGAACAGGGCCGCTTTCAGTTTTTCAAACCAGCCGACTTGCGGCAATACATCTTCGAGCCAGAAGAAGTTCAGTCCGGCGTCCTTCAAGGCGTCCACCAAATGTTGCAGTTCCGCTTTCTCGATAAATTGCCGCGAGGCGATGACGGTCTTTGCCTTGACCGTCTTGCAGGCAGAGACGACTACGGTAGGTCCGGCGGTATAGTTCAGCATTGCCGGAATACGCCCGGCAGATTGCAGACCTAAAAAGGTGGAAACCACCGCATTGGCATTGGGTAGAAGCACCGCAACAATTTCGCCTTTAGCAGTAATTTTTGCAAAGCGATTGCCCAAGATGCGCGCGCCGATCATGGCCCGTGAATAAGTGAACTTGGTTCCAACGGCATCTTCCAATACGGGTTCTTTGTTCCCGTATATTTGGGCAGCGCCAACAAAAGCCTGAAAAATAGACTTGTCCGCAAATTGAGATTGAAACTCCCCGCCCATATCATGTCCTCCCAAGCAGTCTAACCTCGGCGGATTTTGGCAGGGAAAAGATGGAAAGGGAAGGGGGAGGAGAAAACGCTTTACGGCGTTGTGGTGAGTTGAACCCACCAGGCTTGTGTTTTAATCACTTGATCGAGGTAGCTTGGATGTCAGCAATGCGAACAAAGTGACGCTTTTCTCACCATCGTCGATCACTTAAGCAGAGCAACAATCAATCAAACTTAAGGAACAAGATTATGGCGGAAATTCCAATCAGATCATTTATTGCATCGCTCGTTGCTGTTCGGAAAACGGAAGCGCAGTACGAGGTTTTGCTTCTAAAAAGAACACAGACTTTGATAGGCGAGTGGTGTCAGGTGGCGGGTAGCATTGAAGAGGGCGAAGCGGCTTGGCAAACTGCTTTACGGGAACTCAATGAAGAGACTGGATTAAAACCTACCGCATTGTATTCGGCCGATACTTGCGAACAGTTTTACGAAGCTGATCACGATGCAATTACGATTGCACCGGTGTTTGTCGCGTTCATCGACAACGCCGCAAAGGTTTCATTAAATCATGAACACAGCGAATACCGTTGGGTAGGTTTTGAAGAGGCTATGGACTTGGTTTCCTTTGGCGGACAAAGACGTGTTCTTGGTTGGGTAGAAGACGAGTTCGTCAAGAGAAGCCCAAGCAAGCATCTTCTGATTGAAAGCTACTAGAGCAATTGTAGCAAGTCCAATATGGCCTCAAAGCGTTCGTTCTGTGTTGACGTAACAGTTGCCTAAACCCAGTTATCTTTTCTCACATCGAAAAGCTCACCATTTCTTGTATTTGACCCGCTTACCAGATCAACAAGTTTGGCGGCTACATCAACAGGTGTCGGCAAAGTATCAGGATCTTCCCCCGGCATGGCTTCTGCCCGCATGGCGGTTCGGGTTGCGCCCGGATTGACCATATTGATTTTCAAATTCGTGTTGGCGCTTTCATTGGCCCAGGTTTTGCCTAGCGCTTCAAGGGCAGCCTTTGAAATTGAGTAACCGCCCCAAAAGGCTTTGCATGATTGCGCAGCGCCGGAACTCATCAGTAAGACACGGCCCGCGTCAGACGCTTTGAGCAATGGATCAAGAGAGCGCGCAAGACGCCAATTGGCGGTCACATTGATCGCCATGATTTTGTCGAAGGTCTTCGGCTCGATATGACCAAGAGGAGAGAGGCCGCCCAAAATACCCGCATTGGCGATAAAGATATCCAATTTGCCCCAGCGCTCATCAATGCTTGCGCCAAGCCGGTCGAGCGCGTCAAAATCCTGCAAATCTAGCGGCACCAGTGTTGCTGTTCCGCCGGCCTGCTGAATAGCGTCATCCAGTTCTTCAAGACCTCCCACAGTCCGTGCCAAGGCGATGACATGAGCGCCCTGTGCGGCCAAGGCAAGAGCCGTATGATAGCCGATACCGCGCGATGCGCCCGTTACCAGCGCAATCTTGCCATCCAATTTACCCATATTGAAAATCCTGAAACGCTTGATTATTCAGCCGTGCGATTAACGCCCCTGGCGTTCGGCCAGCAAAGCAACATTTGATGTTTTAACGCCGTCCACATTGTGGTCTGTCAGCTCCGTTGGATACTCTTTGGAGAAACAGGCATCACAATATTGTGGCAGTTCGGCATTGCGGTTGGCTTCGCCAGTTGCCCGGTAAAGACCGTCAAGAGAGATAAAGGCCAGCGAGTCGACTTTGATGAACTCAGCCATTTCTTTCACATTCATACGCGATGCCAAAAGCTTTTGGCGTTCCGGCGTATCAACGCCGTAAAAACAAGGAGAGGCCGTCGGCGGGCTGGCAATACGCATATGCACTTCTGCTGCGCCTGCATCGCGTACCATTTGAACAATTTTCTTGGAAGTCGTGCCGCGAACAATCGAGTCATCCACCAGAATGACGCGCTTGCCTTCGATCATTTTACGATTGGCGTTGTGCTTCAGCTTTACGCCCATATTGCGGATCGAATCCGTCGGCTGAATGAATGTCCGGCCCACATAGTGGTTGCGGATAATACCTAACTCAAAAGGAAGCTTTGCGCCTTGGGCATAGCCAATCGCTGCAGGAACGCCAGAATCGGGAACAGGGACAACAAGATCTGCATCAACCGGAGATTCAAGCGCCAGCTCCACGCCGATCTGTTTTCGAACGTCATACACATTATGACCTTCGAGAATGGAGTCAGGACGGGCAAAATAGACATATTCAAAAATGCAGAAGCGTTTGCCGGTCTTCTCAAACGGCTTTGAGGACTCGATGCCTTGATCCGTTACAACCACCAATTCGCCAGGTTCAATATCGCGGACAAATCTTGCGCCGATAATATCAAGGGCGCAAGTTTCCGATGCCAGAATATACGCACCATCCAGATCACCCAAGACAAGTGGGCGAACGCCTAGCGGGTCCCGGCACCCGATCATCTTTTTGTTCGTAATACCAACGAGCGAAAAGGCACCTTCCAAACGGCGGAGCGCATTGATCAGTCTTTCCTGAAAGCCGGTTGCCTTGTCCATTGCGATCAAATGCAGAATAACTTCCGTATCAGAAGTGGAATGGAAAATCGCTCCGTCCCGCTGCAATCCGCGCCGCAGTGTGGTTGCATTGGTCAAATTGCCGTTATGGGCGACCGCAAAACCGCCATCGGCAAGCTCAGCAAAGAAGGGCTGCACATTCCGCATTTCATCGCCGCCAGTGGTAGAGTAGCGATTATGCCCGATAGCCCGCGACCCCTTGAGGCGCTCCAGGACATCCGGATTGGTGAAAGTGTCACCAATCAGCCCGCGATGGCGCTCGGCGAAAAACTGCTTGCCATCATAAGAAACAATACCCGCTGCCTCTTGCCCCCGGTGCTGCAAGGAGTGCAGGCCGAGCGTCGTTAGGGCCGCCGCATCTTGATGGCCGAAAATACCAAATACACCGCATTCCTCATGAAGCTTGTCGCCATCATCAGGGTCTCGAAGGAAGTCAAAGGACATATGCCTGATCCATCATTGAGTTAGAGTGAACATCAAGTCTTTTGTTCGTCGGTTCCAGTGTCAGAACCATCAGAAGGTTTCAGCCGGTCGATGATCGATTTCTCCGGATCATCCGGTAATAGCTGAACAATGCCGTCGCCGATTGATTCAAGCATCGGTTTGGATTTTGCATTGGCCACCCAGCCCGGCTGATTGTTCGGTACAAGCCAGTTGAAAAACAATAGACCCACAACAACCAGAAGCGCACCACGGGCAGCACCAAAGACAAATCCCAAAGTGCGGTCCAGCGGACCAACTTTGCTGTCCACAATAAAGTCGGCAATTTTCATGGTGATCAAACTTACAACGATCAGCGTGATAATGAAAATGACACCAGCTGCTGCAATGTCGGGCACGGTTTTGTTGTCGGTGATCGAAATCGTGTATTGAGCTGCCAGCGGCGACAGGCGCTTATAAAAATAAAGCGCGGCCAAAGCTGCAACCGCCCAGGAGGCGACTGAAAGCACTTCACGTGAAAATCCGCGGATCATGGCAAGTAGGCCAGAGACCAGCATAAGGCCGATCAAAATGCCATCGAATAAGGTAATCATGATGCCCTCTATGCGCCTTTAGAACTGTTTATAGGATTGATACATGGCAGATTTTCGCCTGCTCGTATATTCCTGCCAACCAGTTCCTCGTTTTTGCTTATTGCTCGAGTGTAATTCAACTGCGTCGCAAAGCTTTAGCCACTTTGTGACCCAAAAATCAATCATCAATGGGCCAAATTGCAACTTTCCTGTTGAGAGCGGCTTTTTGATCACTTTTTTAAAATTGCTTCGGATCAGTATAAATTGCGTTACGCAAAAAGACATGATTCAAAATGAATACGGTCGATCAATAAAGCCCAAAGGGGCGCTTAGTCTCGATCCACTGGATTATGCGGATTTTTACCCTTGCCAGCTTGAGACAGAATTCGCGCGGCCAGATCGGCCAATTCGGATATTTCCACCAGCTCAAGGTTGGACTCTACCTTGGCTTTGCCTGATTTGGATTTGGGTGCCGCAGAACCCTTTGGTAGAATGGCGCGGCCAAAGCCAAGTTTCTCCGCTTCTTTCAAACGGGATGGACCATGCGAAACAGGCCGCGTTGCGCCGGAAAGGCTGATCTCGCCGAAATAAACACTTTGTTCGGGCAGGGCGACACCTGAAAGAGAGGAGATAAGCGCCGCAGCAACGGCCAAATCAGCCGCCGGTTCGGAGATGCGATAGCCGCCTGCCACATTCAAATACACGTCATGTTGCCCAAGCTTGACCCCGCAATGGGCCTCCAGAACCGCAAGCACCATGGAAAGCCGCGCCGAATCCCAGCCGATAACCGCACGGCGGGCCGTGCCGAGGGTTGAAGGAGCGACCAGCGCTTGAATTTCCACCAGAACAGGCCGCGTGCCTTCCATACCGGCAAAAACCGCAGCGCCCGGCGAATTGGCATTGCGCTCGCCCAAAAACAGCTCGGAGGGATTGGCAACTTCGCGAAGCCCCCCATCGCCCATTTCAAAAACCCCGATCTCGTCCGTTGGTCCAAAACGGTTTTTCACCGTGCGCAAAATTCTGAAATGATGGCCGCCTTCGCCTTCAAAATAAAGCACCGCATCCACCATATGCTCAACCACTCGCGGACCGGCAATCTGCCCGTCTTTCGTCACATGGCCAACCAGCACCAACACCGTTCCGTATTTCTTGGCATAGCGGATCATCGCCTGAACCGACATACGCACCTGCGTCACGGAGCCTGGCGCAGATTCGGCCTGATCCGTCCACAGGGTCTGGATCGAGTCGATGATCAGGAGGGCAGGCGGCTCGCCGCTGCGAAGGGTTGCCAGAATGTTTTCAACACTGGTTTCCGCCGCCAGACCGATATTTTCCTCTATCGCGTCCAGGCGCCGGGCGCGAAGGCGGACTTGCGCAACGGCTTCCTCGCCGGAAACATAAATAACCCTGTGTCCCTGCTTGGCGAGGGAGGCCGCCGTCTGGGTCAGCAAAGTTGATTTGCCGATACCAGGATCACCGCCTACCAGAAGCGCCGAGCCAGGCACAAAGCCGCCGCCTGTTACGCGGTCAAACTCGGCCATTCCCGTCGCAATGCGCGGAGCTTCATCTATCGCCCCGTCAAGCGCAACCAACTCCACTGCATGGCCCGAACCCATCTTGCGGGCACCTGGCGCTGCACCAACGCCGGAATCTGACCGCTC
>JBAUHS010000080.1:0-42326 GCA_049680405.1 Salaquimonas sp.
GCGTCTTCATCCAGCGGGCTTGGCTCGTCATGCCTGCGCACGCCTGCAAGAATTTCCTGCTCTTTGAGCGGAATACCAAGCTTCTCATAAGTGCGAAGCAATTCAGGATCGACCTCGTCTAGAGACTTCGGTCCATCTTCAAAATTCTTAGGAGCGGCGTAATAATAGATGTCCTGAAAGTCGATCTTTGGATAGTTCACCCGCGCCCATTCCGGCTCTTTCATGGTCAACCAACGGCGAAACGCTTCCAGACGCCATTCAAGCATCCAGAGTGGTTCTTCCTTTTTGGCCGAGATGAAACGGATCGTGTCTTCCGTAAGACCTTTTGGGGCAAAATCGGATTCGATATCGCTCGAAAATCCGTATTTGTATTTATCAACATCCAGTTCTGCGACTGCGTCGACTGTTTCCTGCACTGCAGGCATGGGCTCTCTCCATCCTTTGCGGGTTCAAATTCCCGCCAGTTGGTCTAACCAAGCAGGATCACTTGAAACGGTTCAAGCAACCCGGCTCACTATGTCTTTGAAGGCGCCGAGAAATCTCTCCGCATCTTCATTCGTTGTTGTTGCGCCCGTGGAAACCCGCAAAGCGCAGGCCGCCAGATCGTCATCAACACCCATTGCCTCAAGGACATGGGATTTTCTCACTTTGCCGGAAGAACAGGCAGAACCGGATGATACGGCAACCCCTGCTAGATCCAGCGAAATCAACGCAGTTTCGGCTTTTACACCCGGTACTGCAAAACAACTGGTATTTGGCAGGCGCTCGCTGTTTTTCCCGAAAAACACCGGAGGACCCGCCTTGTTTCCAGCTAGGCTACATATAGTGCTGACACCCGCTTCAATCGAGTCCCGAACAATAGAAATATCAGAAATTTTGTCCATTGCTCCCGACATTTGCGCCGCTGCAGCGCCAAATCCCGCAATTGCGGCCAGATTTTCCGTGCCGCCGCGCTGAAAATTTTCCTGACCACCGCCAAGAATCATGGGTTGCGGCGAAATCGACGCGTCACCAAAAATGACCGCTCCTGCGCCTTTTGGACCACCAATCTTGTGGCTGGATAAAATTACGAAATGAGCCGAAAGGGTTGAAACATCCAGCTCAACCTTGCCAAAGGCCTGAACAGCGTCAACCACCAGAAAACCGTCATGGGCATGAACGAGTTCGGCGATTTCGGCAATGGGTTGAAGTGTGCCGGTTTCATTGTTAGCCAGCATGACAGCAACCATCGGTGCGCCTTTGGCATGGTCATGAGCTTTCAGCATCGCCTCCAAAACAGGCAATTGCACTAAACCAGCTTCCGTAACCGGCAAATGGGAAATTTGCTCTTTGGCAAAGCGACCGCCTGCCAATATGCAGGGATGCTCCACAGCGCTGAGGTAAAGGCGTGAAATTTCGACCTCACGTCCGCCAGCACGAATGATTGGGCTTAATACGTGAGTTGCCGCCTCGCTTGCGCCAGAGGTGAAAACAATCTGATTGCCGGAGGCAGAGATGGCTTTACCCAGGGCTGCGCGGGCCTCTTCCAATATCTTTTTGGCCTGACGGCCTTCGTAATGCACGGAAGACGGGTTGCCGACGCAATTCAGCGCTTCAAACATAGCTTCACGGGCGCAAGGCAAAAGCGGTGCGCTGGCATTATAGTCAAGATAGGTCCGATTTTGGGCCATAATATCCGTTTGCTACAGTTTGTTTTGCCAGCGACCAGGCTGAAAACACCTAATATCTGCCAGTAATGCGCATTTTTCTTGTATTTCGGTCATGCAATTGTCTAAGAAGAGCGCCTAAACGAAACTTGCCGCGAAAACCACCCTTTAGAATTATTCTAAATGGTCATAAATTGCCTGAGCGGTGAGGTCAAGCCAATCCAAACGCCTTTGCGCCGATGATCCATTCCGGCGTCAAACAGGAGCAACTATGCCTGAAGTGATTTTTAACGGACCAACAGGACGTCTTGAAGGGCGTTATCAACCATCTGAAGACCGTACAGCCCCGATCGCGATTATCCTGCATCCGCACCCTCACCCTAAATTTGGCGGCACCATGAACAATCAGATCGTCTATGATATGTTCTATATGTTTGTCGAACGCGGATTCACGACATTGCGCTTCAACTTTCGCGGTGTTGGCCGAAGCCAGGGTGAATTTGACCACGGCATGGGTGAACTATCTGATGCAGCCGCGGCGCTGGACTGGGTTCAAACCCTTCATCCAGATTCCCGAGGCTGCTGGGTTGGCGGATTTTCCTTCGGTGCCTGGATAGGCATGCAACTCTTGATGCGCCGTCCGGAAATTGAAGGCTTCATCTCAGTTGCGCCTCCGGCCAATCTGTATGACTTTTCCTTCCTCGCGCCCTGCCCGTCTTCTGGCCTGATTATTCACGGAGATAGCGACCGTTTTGCCCCGCCGGATGATACTCAATTGCTCGTTGATAAATTGAGGACGCAAAAAGGCATTATGATCACTCAAAATGTTGTTGAGGGAGCAAACCACTTCTTCACCAATCATCATGATGTATTAATGCAGGAATGCGCTGAATATCTCGACAAGCGTCTTGGTTTTATCGAAGGTGGCGTTGAAGAGACAATGTTGCTGCGATAGGCAATTAACAAAGGGAGGATAGATGAATAGGCGAAGTTTTTCTAATGGCGCATTAAGTCTTGTATCTTCCCTTTTGTTTTCAAAAGAGGGCCATGCGCAAGCAGATCAAGGACTATGGGTCCCTCCAGAAGAAGACCCACATGAACTGACATTCATGCAATGGCCAGTAAACAAAACAGTGCATCCCGATTCCCAATTCCTGACAATCCTGCAGCAGACTATTGCAGATATTGCCAATGCTATTTCTGAATTTGAGCCTGTTACATTGCTAATGGCAGAAGAATACACGAAAGCTGCCAGAAAGCTTTTGTCGGACAAAGTTGAAATTTGGGATATTCCGACGGAAGATCTATGGGCGCGCGATTCTGGACCACTATTCGCTAGAAAAACTGATGGCTCGCTGGTGGTAAGCCATATTCAGTTTAACGGCTGGGGCGAAAAGCAGGTCCACAAACTCGATGGCACAATTGCCTCTCAAATTGCGGATCGGCTCGGTGTTGAAATGATCTCATCGGGACTAAAAGGCGAAGCTGGCGGCGTGGAGCATGATGGCCACGGATTGCTCGCTGCGCATGAAAGTTCATGGTTCAATGACAATCGCAATCGGGGCATGTCGCGCGATGAAGTTGAAGCCCGGTTGTTAGCTGCTTATGGCGCTAAGCGAATGATCTGGACAAAGGGGGTGTATGGCGAAGACATCACCGATTATCACATCGACAGTCTTGCCAGATTTACCGGCCCTGGACGCATTTTGATCAATCTGCCTGATGATCCCGATCTGGATGATCCGTTTCATGTGGCTGCAATTGATACTTATGACAAATTGGTAGAAGAAGGCTTGGAGGTCGAGGTGATATCCGAACCCAGTAAACGCCGCATCAAAAGCTTTGACTTCGTCGCATCTTACGCAAATTACTATGTTTGCGATGGCGCAGTAATAGCGGCTCAATTTGGAGACAGGGAAACTGATCAGGCAGCAACAGCGGCTTTGAAACGCCATTATCCCGATCGGGAAATCGTCACGCTAAATGTGGATGCTTTGGGAGAAGTTGGCGGCGGAATTCACTGCGCAACGCAGCAAATGCCAAAAGCAGGTTAAAGATGGGTTGGCTTGCAAAAAACGGATTAGCCATTCAATCCATCGCTGCTATTTTCACTGCCATAGTCGCGTTGGGTGCTCTAATTGGTGTAAAAATCCAATTGGACGCGGCAGATCGCCTACAAAATCTTCAATCCGCGCGCGAGGCTTATCGCTCACACCTTACGCTGGCGATTGCAAATCCTGACCTTGCTGCGCCTGACGATGTATGTGTATTACTCTCGTCCCCAAAAGCTGTGGCTTATACCGCTTTTGTGGACCATCTTTTATATTCCGCTGAGCAAATGCTGGAGGTTGAGGATGGATGGGAATCAACTTTTAAAGAGGAACTGGAACCTCACAGTCAATTTCTATGCCCTGAAGAAGGTGCCGTTGGCCGCACTTGGGAAGTCAATAAACTGGTTAGCGACATAATAAAGGAGCAGTGCACAATCGTATCTGCCTGCCAGTGAGTGAGAAAGTAAAAGTGAAACCAACACCTCAGCATCCTGCCCCATCAGACGGCGATAAGCGTAAGGCGATCAAGCCGGTCATCTGCTATCCGATTGATACATTGCCTGCGTATGACGCGGCTTTTTATGATGGAGCGCGCGATCAAATGGCTCTTGTAGATAGTGTAATCGTTCAGCCGCGCGATGCGTCGACATTCAAAGTGCCTGCCGGGCATTTCTTTCGTATTGTCTGCCCTGAAGGGCCGCAAGTTGGCGACTTGAATTTGTGGAATGCAAATAACCTCAATGAGCGGTTTTTCAGCGGCAAGACAAGGGCTCTGCACGGAACCCATGTGAGTACCGGCGATAAGTTATGGAGCAATCTGCCCTTCATGCGCCCGATGGCGACGGTTACCGCTGATACGCTTGATTGGTATGGCTTTGATGAGTTCGGCGGCAGCGTTCATGATGTTATTGGCACGCGCTGCGACCCCTATACCAACAAATTATTGTCCGGCGGTGACTACCATTATTGCTGCCACTCGAATTTGACGCGGGCGCTGGCCGATCAATCGGGCTTGTCGCTCATCAAGGCCGAACCGCATGTGCATGACGTGCTTAATGTCTTCATGTGTACTGGTTTCACCTTGGACACGCACCAATATTTCATGAAAGCCAGCCCGGTTCGCAAGGGCGACTATATCGAATTCTTCGCCGAGATCGATTTGCTTGGCGGTTTGTCCGCCTGCCCCGGTGGCGATTGCAGCGAACAACATTCAAGTGAGGAAGCGAAGTGTTATCCGCTATTGGTTGAAGTGTATAAGCCAAAGGAAAGTACATTGGGTGATTGGAAGTCTGCGGCTTTGAATAGGTATGACGGAACGCATGGACGGTAAAAATTACTTCACTTGTCATCACGGGTTCTGTCGTTAGTCATCCTCGGATCAAGCCCGAGGAAAGACTAACCTCGAGATTGGTCTCGTCCGGGATGGCGACGATTAACTGTGACCCTGAACAGCCACCGGCTTATAGGCCGCTTCCAGATATTTGACTTGCGAAGCCGTGAGCGAAATATCCAGCGCGGCAATCGCCTCTTCCAATTGCCATGGTTTTGTCGCCCCAACAATCGGCGCCGTTATAAACGGTTTTGACAACACCCAGGCGTAGGCGACCTGCGCAGGCTTTACGCCGATATCCTGGGCGACTTTTTCAACGCGGCGCAAAATTTCATAATCCTGTTTCGAGCCGAAATAGCCCTGATGCAATTTATCAGTTTTGGCGCGGTTCGACTGCTCCCCGTCCTTTGGGCGGTTTCCAGCAAGGAAACCCCGTGCGATAGGCGACCAAGGTACAACGCCGATGCCCTGATCCTCGCAGTAAGGCATCATTTCACGTTCTTCTTCGCGGTAAACCAGATTGTAAAAGTTCTGCATGGCGGCAAACTGCTGGCTACCGATTTCTTTTTGGATGGCGCGCAGTTTTGCAAATTGCCAAGCCCACATGGACGACGCGCCTAGATAAAGCACTTTGCCTTGACGTAGTAACTGATCAAACGCCGCGCAAATCTCTTCAAAAGGCGCGTTGCCGATCAGGCGGTGGATATACAAAAGATCGATGTAGTCGGTTCCAAGGCGTTTCAAGGAGCCTTCGCAAGCCTCGATAATGTGTTTGCGCGATAGGCCCTTGTCATTAGCGCCCTCGCCCATGGCATTGGCCAGTTTTGTGGCTAACACGCCATCAGAGCGTTTCGCCCAGTATTTCTTCATGGCGCGGCCGGTGATTTCTTCTGAGGCGCCCGCCCCATACATATCCGCAGTATCCCAGAAATATATTCCCGCATCGGCCGCAACCTTGAAATTGGCCTGGGACGCATCTTCGTCAATCACCCATGGATGAGGCTCGCGGCCCGGTACGCCAAAGCTCATGCAGCCAAGACAAAGTTTAGAGACCATCAGGCCTGATTTTCCAAGTTGGACGGATTTCATGTCAGTTCCTTATTATGTCTCGGGTAGAGCAAGTCTGCCACCAGTGACCGGTTCTTTACAACCTGTTGTTTTTGGAAAAGTTAGCGGCAGGCCTTTGACGGACCTGACCGCCAGATAGGCCCAGGCTTCCGCCTCCATGCTGTCGCCGTCGAGGCCCGCTTCTTCAGCTAAAATCGCCCTGCTGCCTATCTCAGCGGCAAGCGATTTGAGATCAGCCATTATAGCCGGGTTCTTGCGCCCGCCGCCGCATATGATCCAGAGCATTGGTGTTTGCGGCAGATGATCGCAGGATTTGAGAATCGCCGCAGCACTGATATGAGCCAGCGTGCGGGCACCATCTTCAAGGGATGCGGCCCCCGGCGCCAAAGGTTTGAAATCATTACGATCCAAAGACTTTGGGATGGTTTGTTCAAAAAATGATTCAGCTAAATAGCGCTCTACAATCGAGACGATTAGCCCGCCCTCGGAGGCAATAGCGCCATTTTGGTCAAAGGGTATGCCTGCTTCTGACTGCACCCATTGGTCGATCAACGCATTGCCCGGACCCGTATCAAAGGCAATTAATTCGCCATCACTACCGATGAAACTGATATTCGAGATGCCTCCAATATTGACGAAGACAACAGGCAGACGGTTTTGAAACTCTTGCGGCAGATTACCAGAAAATGCCTGATGAAATACCGGAACAAGAGGCGCTCCCTGCCCGCCATGGGCCATATCATTGGAGCGCATATCGTAAATAACAGCGATCTTCGTTTCGTTTGCAAGTTGCTGTCCATTGCCCAGTTGCACCGTGTATCCCGATTGCGGGCGGTGCAAGACTGTCTGTCCATGAAAACCGATCAGATCAATATCTTCCGGCGATAGATCATGGGTCGTCAAAAACGCATGGAAGGCTTTTGCATGTAGATCCGTAATGGCAGTTTCGATATCTTTTAAAAACGGCGTCCGATCCTTTGCGCTGGAAAGGCCAATAGCCTCTTCCAACCCTTTTGCAATTTGTACCTTGAAATCAGCTTTGTAAGGATATTCTTCGGCCTTCAGCGTCTTGACGAAATCGTTGCCATCGGATTCGATCAAGGCAACATCAATGCCATCCATTGATGTTCCGCTCATCATTCCAATCACTGTCAAAGCCTTACCGGAATCCAGCTTTGACAGTATTTTTTTGGGAAGATGATCGAAGGCCATTTGCAATTTTATCAATTCTGATTATGAAAAGGCCAACCGACACGATGTTGTCAGCAATTTTGGCGCATTATGAATCACTTCAACAGTTTATACGGAATTTTTGATCATGTCCGGCTTTAAGTCCGACTTTCTAAACACCCTTTCAGAACGCGGTTTCATCCATCAGATTTCCGATGAAAGCGGCCTTGACGCGCAGCTCTGCAAAGAGCCGACTTCCTGCTATATCGGGTTTGATGCAACAGCGCCGTCGCTGCATGCCGGAAGCCTTGTGCAGATCATGCTGCTATACTGGTTTCAGCAAACCGGACACAAGCCGATTGCCCTGATGGGCGGCGGAACAACCATGGTTGGCGATCCGTCCGGCAAGGATGAAAGCCGCAAAATGCTGACAGCTGAATTGATCGATGAAAACAAGGTTGGCATCAAACGGATTTTCTCGAAATTTCTTCAATTTGAAGACAAAGGCGGCACAGCCATCATGGCCGACAATGCGGATTGGCTGCTTGATCTGAAATATGTGGATTTCCTCCGCGAATATGGCCGTCATTTCTCGGTAAACTCCATGCTGGCACGAGATTCGGTCAAAATGCGGCTCGAGCGTGAACAGCATCTGTCCTTTCTCGAATTCAACTACATGATCTTGCAGGCTTATGACTTTGTCGAATTGAACAAACGCTATGATTGCCGTTTGCAAATGGGCGGTTCTGACCAATGGGGCAATATCGTTTCAGGGGTTGACCTTGGAAGGCGCTCGGGCACGCCCGATCTGTTTGCGCTTACAACCCCTCTTTTGACCACCTCTTCCGGTGCAAAGATGGGCAAGACCGCTGATGGCGCCATTTGGCTGGAGCCAGACATGTTGTCTGCCTATGACTATTGGCAATATTGGCGCAATGTTGAAGACGCGGACATTGCCCGTTTCATGAAGCTTTTCACAACCCTGCCGCTTGATGAAATTTCACGCTATGAAACGCTTCAAGGCGCGGAGATGAATGAAGCGAAAAAAGTTCTGGCGACAGAAGCAACGGCGATGGTTCACGGGCGTGAGGTTGCCGAACAATCTGCAGAGACCGCACGCAAGACGTTTGAGGAAGGCGCAGCCGCCGATACATTGCCGACGATCTCTGTCAACGGCGCTGAACTC
The DNA here is from genome assembly GCA_049680405.1 of Salaquimonas sp. Lineage (GTDB taxonomy): Bacteria > Pseudomonadota > Alphaproteobacteria > Rhizobiales > Rhizobiaceae > Salaquimonas. Next base: position 8,452 of record JBAUHS010000080.1, read on the forward strand.
CAAGATGGCATTGGCTTATTGAGCTTGCTCGTTTCTGCTGGATTTGCCTCTTCCAATGGCGAGGCGCGTCGTCATATCAAAGGTGGTGCTATCAGGATCAATGACGGTCAGATCACTGATGAAGCACTGATCGTCAAGTCAGACGCGCTAAACGCGGATGGCGCGATCAAACTATCCATGGGCAAGAAGAAGCACGTTTTGATTAAACCGGAATAGTCTTCAATTTTCCATTATTGCTGGAAATTGAATATCTCCTTGAAAACCCCCGGAGCAAGGATTGAAATCGGATTAACAGCGATATTTGGATTATTGGCGGCGCCTTTCAGGCGGTAGGTGATGCCAATAAGGCCGCTGCTTTTGCCATTTGAAAGAAGATCGCCGATAATCGGAATTCCGCCAATCAAACGACTTACGGAAAACAGCGGCATGAAGGTTCCACGGATATTCATGCTGTGTGAAGGATCGTATAATACGCCATCGAATGTCAGTCCGATTTGAGTGTTATATATTCGTCCATTTTTCACACCCAGGTAGCTTGGCCCCTTGGTGATAGTCGACTGCATGTTTTCAAAGAAAACCTCCTGGACATTCAACTCTTGCAACTTGCCTGAAGCATTTTGAAGTTGACGGTCTGGCGCGGGAGCGGCAACCAAAGAGCGCAACCTTTCCTCACCTATAACGGTGAAACTGTTCAAGGTGACTTTGCCGTTAAATGGCCCGTCGCCATCGCGCACCAATACCGAGGTTAGTTTTCCACCGCGCATCTTTGTATAAATATTCACCATCGCAAGAGACGCACCGGCATCATTTGCCAAAAAGGAAAAGGTGGTTCTTGCGCCGGAACGCGATGCATCAATTTGTGATAGCTTGCCGTTCAGGGCGCCACGCACGACGAGTTTGGTTAGCAAGCCTTTATTGGTTTCATAATTTACCAGAGCGTTTTCCATCACCTTTTGCTCAAAGCCAATCAACTGACCAAAGTTGGCTGTCAACGTCACATCTTTTGTGGCTTTCCCAGTTCCGAGACCGTCCTTGTGAATGATCTGATCAATCAAAGCTCGCCCTTCAAAGGCAGCGCCCTGAGCAGCAATAACATACCGATCTCCCTTGCGACTAACATCGACGTTGAAACTATCCGCACCGCGCAGTTTGATATTTTTCAGGTTTGTGGAAACCAGACCAGCCTTGTCAAATACAAGATTGCCTTCGGCGTTCAAGCCATTACCGCCAGAGAATTTGAAATTGGAAAGCGTGTTCACACCGTCTTTTTGTTCCAGCGCAAATGCTGCCTTGGCAGCAATTCCAGTCCCCTTGAGCCAGCTGATCCATGGCAGAGAAATATCCGCATTCGTTAGATCAATATTGTAATTGGGGCTACCATCCGCGCTATCTTTGATTTCAACATCAAGATTGCCCTTCACCACGGTGGAAATATCAATGCCGAGTTTTGCCAGTTCCTGATGGGTGACACGGGTGGTTACAATCCGTTGGCGTAGTTTCGATGCGCCGCCATTGATCGGCTCGACAATATCCAGCTTGGCATTAAACCCGTCTATTGTTGCCGACCCTTTGGCTTTGATGATTTGGTTTTCTGCTTCGATTTGCAGATCTGCGTTGCTTATGGCTCTTCCAAACAGAGGTGACTTGGAGCCAACTTTTTTCAAGTCCGCCTGGGCCTTCCAATTCAAAGGTCTTGGCGTTGCAGTCTTTTCAAAATCCAGATCAATATTAATCGCAACTTCTGCATTACCTGTCAGCTCTGCCGGTTTTACGGCAATGTTTTTCAGTATTGCCAAAGGTTTGCGGTCCCCAATGGTGGCCAAAGTTTGCATATCCCCGGCAAGTTTTGCCTTGAGAAGAGCTGGGATACCCTTCGTGTATACATTTGGAATGGAGATATCACCCTCACTGATTTTGGCCGTTCCCACTTGGCCCACATTCATTGAACCTATCTCCAAAACCGTGTTGAATGCCTTTCCATCAAATTTGAATTTACCATTGGCGGCGCTAACGGGCGGCAATTCCTGAGGCGTTCTGATCGTCACATTGGAATAGTCGGCAGTGATGGACAATTCGCCTTGCGGGAATCCATCGCCGCCGGGTTTGACCTCATCAAATCGTCCCTGCGGAACATCAAATTCCATCTCAATATTTTTCAGATTTCCTGCGGAGATATTCTTGGAAGTCCACGCCGCCAGTTTTGGCGCGATGTGAAACGGCCAAGAGGCATGAATCGCTGGCAAGGATAATTGCGGGCTGGTCAATTGTCCGACCAGAGAAGCAGATCCTTCGCCAAAACTAATACCCAGATATCCGGTAATTTTTTCACCATTATTATCAACGATCAAATTGTCCAGGGTCAGCTTTTTATTGGCAGGCTCAAACAAACCCGACACAAGAGCTTTTTGTTCCGCAACCGGGTCCGTTAAATTGCTGCTTGCTTCGAGATGAAATCCAAGCGGCCCTTGCAATCCCAGTGTTTCATCAACCGGCTGACCGCGTCCAAAAATGGAAAGTATTCTGTTGCCAATACGGATTTCAGATGGCTCCAACTCAACTTCCCCTGTTTCCGGGGTCAAGTTCAAACTGAGGGAGGCAGACTTAATCTCAGTACTGGATTTGTCGCCAAGACGTAGCATCCCATTGGCTGTCTGGATTTTCGCAAACTGCGGCAAAGGATTGCCGGCATCATCAAAGGGAATGCGTCCATCCACGCGAATATCAGCGGTGAGCCCGAATCCATTCTCAAGTTGATCTGAAATCTCTGCCGTTTCAAACCATTCCGCCGCGTTGATGCCGCCTACTCCGAGCGAGAGCTGTTTTCCGCCGCCAGAATTGGTTCGCCATTTTGCCGAAACCTGAATTTCGGATTTTGCTGAAACCAAATCTGCGGTCAAATTCAAATCCTGGTCTGCGGCCAGAACAATGATGCCTTCTTTCAATTCCACAGGCCCCGGCTCAAGCCGTCCAAAATTGACGGAAGCAATCGTCATATCGCTTATACGAACCGAATGTATTTTCCCATCGAGGAAGGTTTGTTCCGCGCTTGTGAGCGTCTTGGCAAGCTGGCGCAATTGGTTCGTAAGTTTTTGTGCGCTTTCAGTTTGGTCTGCAATTTCTGGGATTTCGATCCGTCCGCCTTTTATGGTCAGACGATCAAATTTTGGGTTGCCTTGGAGAAGCGAAATAAAATCGAGACCAACGGCAACATCATTAAGAACTGCTATTTCAGAATCATCTTTCAAGCGAATAATGCGAACTTCAGAGCCTGTCAGTGTGAGAGCGGATGATGATATGAAAGATAGTCCGGTGCTGCCAATGGATACGGAATACTCATCGCCCAAAAGACTATCAAGAGCATCCTGGACGCGAGTATCAATCGCTGCATTGTTGATTTCCTGACCCTGAAAAATATACAGCAGCAATGCGCCACCGATCAGAATGACGGCAATCGGCATTATGAAAAACAAAAGGGCAACCCGGCGGGCATGTTGCAAGAAGGATTTGTCCGGCGCACGCACAATTTCCCGGCCGTGATGATCAGCTTTCAACAGTCCAGAATCGTGATGGGTTCGTTTTTTAATGGGGATCAACCTGTGAATAAAACAAAATTCGTAGTGCGCCTGTTGCTCAATTCAGCGATATCCGTGATTGCCTGAATCAATTGAAATATTTTTTACCAAACTCAAAAAATAGCAACTCACTCGATTTGCATCCGTCCATGACTTGGTGAATCAGCGAATCGTTCAATCCCAAAGTGACATAGCAAAAGCCAACGTCCAAATGACAAATAAGGCACTATGGTCTGGACTTCTAGACGAGAATTCCCTCAAAACTTGAAATACGGACTTTCAAGCCAGATAAACAGCGTTATATTGACTTGGAAGTTCTCAAATTTTGAAGGCAAAATCATGTCCAAAACTGACCGCTCTCCAATGGCGGGAGAAAAAGCCCCTGATTTCAATTTGCCAGCGACCAGTCTTGGAGAAAACGAGACACTGACGCTTTCTAGCGTCAAAGGAGCAGTCGTGTTATTCTTCTATCCGAAGGACAATACTTCCGGCTGCACGAAGGAGGCGATTGATTTTACCGAAGCCCTTTCGAAATTTGAAGCCTTGGGTGTAACCGTGATTGGGCTTTCTCCTGACCCGGTGAAACAACATATCAAGTTTCAGGACAAGCACTCATTGGGCGTGCAACTGGTTGCTGATGAAGAAAAAACGGCACTGGACGCATACGGTGTTTGGGTAGAAAAAAGCATGTATGGCAAAAAATACATGGGCGTTGAGCGCTCAACATTTCTTATCGGTTCTAACGGCGAAATCCTGAAATCATGGCGTAAAGTAAAAGTACCTGGCCATGTGGACGAAGTTCTGGCTGCGGCAAAAGAACTGGTCAAATAAATTCAAGTTGATCGACGAATGGCAGCACTCACAATACGTAATCGCGGCGAGCGATCTTATCAATGTCTTGCTTCCGGCGCGTTGCAGGCATTGAGTGCGAGTAACATCAGTCAAAAATGCGCTTTGACGCTCGAAGTTGGTAAGCATTGGCAAGGCAGGCAATTGTCCTTGACCTCCAGCCATTTACTCACCATTCCCAATCGTCCGGGCCGCCCTGACAGGCCAGAGCTGGTTTCCGCCCACAAAGTCCCTCGCCGTTCCCTTCGCAGTGAACGCGGCATGATTGCGCTGCTCCATTCAATTGCCCATATCGAACTTAATGCTATCGATCTGGCATTGGATATCATTGCCAGATTTGCAAACCAGAAAATGCCTCGTTCCTTCTTTGATGGCTGGGTACAGGTGGCCTGTGAAGAAGCCAAGCACTTCAATCTGCTGCAAAACCGCTTGGCGGACTTTGGTGCTAGTTATGGCGATTTACCTGCTCATGATGGTTTGTGGGAAGCGGCTCAAAAAACAGGCCATGATCTGACCGCAAGACTGGCGATTGTTCCGCTTGTGCTGGAGGCCAGAGGGTTGGATGTGACCCCTTCCCTGATCAACCAAATTCAATCCTTGGATGATTTAAAAACCGCAGAGATTTTCCAGACGATTTACGAAGACGAAAAAGGTCATGTGGCTGTTGGTGCGAAGTGGTTCCGTTTCCTTTGCCACAAACAGGGTCTTGATCCTGCGAACACCTTTCAAGCACTGGTAAAAAGGCATTTTCGTGGTCCACTTAAACCGCCTTTCAACGAACTGGCACGGGCTAAAAGCGGACTTACGCCGATGTTTTATCGGGCTTTGCCTCCAATCAGCAATTAATGGTTCACAAAATTTTACGTAACGTCGCGCTGTGGGAAGGCATTTGTTAACCATAATCGGTAACACTACTAACTGGAATGGCGTTCCCGGGCAGTCCTTCCGAACCCACTAGAATATCCCGGATGCAGGCAGTATTGAGTATGAGCCAAGGTCAACAGTCTCCGCAATTTGGTAAAAAATCCCCCAATTCGATTGTCATTTCATCCAATGGCAAAGTCCGCGAATACAAGATCCATGCTGGTCTATTTCTCGCCATCGGGTCCATTTTCACAATGTTCATGGTTGGTTATGTCGGCGCTACGGCCTATCTTGCCTTCCGCGAAGACCTGGTCGCCGCTTCCTATATCAAACAGACCCGCATGAAGCACGAATATGAGGATCGCATTGCAGCGCTCCGTTCCAAGGTTGATCGCATCACTTCCCGTCAACTGCTGGATCAGCAGGCCGTTGAAGCAAAGGTATCTGCTTTGATGCAGCAGCAGGAGGCATTGAGCGGCCGCTCTGGCGCCTTGCAAGGGCTTCTTGACCGGGCCAGCGCAGCAGGTCTTGCTCCAAAAAAGGTGCCGGTCCCTGTTCCAAATCCGCAAAAAGCCGAGATTCAACTACTGGATACAATCAAGACTGGCAGCGTTACAGGTAATTCTGAAAGCGATTTTGCAGATGCATCTTCTTTTCTGCGAGGCTCGGCAACAGGCAATGTGGCCGTAGGCAGCAGTCCATCGGAAATGATCAATACAGCTAATGGCATGATGCAAACTGCAACCGTGTTCAGCAATGTTCTTGAACAGATCAATCAGGTTGAGCGCATCCAGCGGGAGCAAGTCCTTGCACTTCATTCTGCCGCCTATGAAAAGACAAACAAACTGGCCAGCGTATTTGATGCATTGAAGATCCAGCTGCCATCAGAAATAGCTTCCGATATCGGCGGGCCTTATGTACCTGATGGAGACTTGGATTTTGAGGATCTTACTGAAGAATTGGTGATCTCCCTTGATCGTCTGGACGTTTTGAAAGCAAAGGTAACCAAACTGCCTGTCGGCAATCCGCTACCAGGTGCCAGTATTTCCAGCTCTTTTGGTAATCGTGTCGATCCATTCCACAGAAGCTCCGCTTTTCACTCCGGCATAGACTTCCGCGCTGCAACAGGCACTCCGGTTGTTTCCACAGGCGCTGGAACAGTCATAAAAGCTGGACGAAATGGTGGTTACGGACTGATGGTGGAAATTGATCACGGCCATGGCATCACCACCCGCTACGCCCATCTCAGCAAAATATCAGTCAAACAAGGTGAGAAGATCAAAAATAGCCAGCGCATCGGCCGTGTCGGCAGCACCGGCAGAAGCACCGGCCCTCACCTGCATTACGAAGTACGTCGCAGCCAGAAAGCCAGCAACCCTTCACGCTTCTTGAAAATCGGAAACGAACTAAAGCAATTGCTTTAAGTCTGCTCACTCAATCGAATATCCTGGAATGAATCCCGTCCAGATCGCCGTTATTCGATATCCTCGACCACGCCGTCGCTGCCGCTGATCTGGTGCACCAGTGAGGCCTCCATAAAGGCATTCAGGTCTCCGCCCAGAACACTGTCCGGTGAAGTGCTTTCGATGCCAGTGCGCAAGTCCTTGACCAACTGATAAGGTTGCAGGACATAGGATCTGATCTGATGACCCCAACCGATATCGGATTTGGCTTCGTGAGCCGCCTGAACGCCTTCCTGACGCTTTTTCATTTCCATGTCATACAATCGGGCGCGAAGCGCCTTCATGGCAATGGCACGGTTTTGATGCTGGGATTTTTCAGACGATGTCACCACAATGCCTGTAGGCATGTGGGTAATCCGAACGGCAGAGTCGGTCGTGTTGACGTGCTGGCCGCCAGCACCGGATGAACGATAGGTATCGATCCGAATATCCTTGTCCTGAATATCGATCTCAACATTGTCATCAATTTCAGGATAAATCCAAACTGAAGAAAACGATGTATGACGTCTTGATTGGCTGTCATAGGGTGAAATCCGAACCAGCCTGTGCACACCGGACTCAGTCTTAAGCCAACCAAAAGCATTTTCACCTTTGATCATGATCGAGGCTGCCTTGATGCCGGCCTCGTCCCCATCGGTGATCGCTTGCACTTCAACCTTGAAACCATTCTGCTCTGCCCAGCGGGTATACATACGCAAGAGCATGGAAGCCCAATCCTGGCTTTCTGTTCCCCCTGCTCCGGCATGAACCTCAAGGAACGCATTGCTGCTGTCCAGCTCACCTGACAAAAGGGCATCAATCTGACGTTTGCCCAGGTCCTTGTGAAGAACGGCCAGAGCTTCCTCAGCCTCTTTCACAACGCCGCCATCACCCTCTTCCTCGCCCATCTCGAGTAGACCAACATTGTCTTCAAGTTCACTCTGGATCGAAAGAATAGTTGAAATGCTTTTTTCCAGGTGCTGACGCTCGCGCATCAATTTTTGAGCTTCTTCAGGATTGTTCCAAAGCTCCGGGTCTTCTGCCGCCTCGTTAAGCTTGCTCAGCTTTTTCTGGGCATTATCCCAGTCAAAGATGCCTCCTTAGCAATCCAACGGACTGCTTGATGTCATCAACAATGGTCTGAATTTCAGCGCGCATATTACGAAGTATCCTGAGTTTGAAAGTGGCCTGTCAATAAAGGGCCAACTGCCGGATGTAAACCGCCAATTGGCCTAATTGAGATCAGTTAAACAATGAAACCTGGGGAGGCTATGACCCTAGTACAGACCGCCCGTTCCAGATGTCAGCGCTCTATTGGCAGCCGGAGACACAGTCAGATTACCAGCAGCCATGTCTTCAAAGCCAATGACAGAGAATACTGTTGGGGGCGAAGTACCCGGCTTGAAGGCTTCAAGAATTACCCCGGGCCCTGTACCAGCGACCTGAAGACCCGTCTTGGCATTGATCGGGATAAGCTTGAGTCCTTTGGGAACCCGGAAATCAACCGCAGGTTTGTCTTTAAGAGTAGCCGACATAAATTCAGTGAAAATCGGAGCTGCGAGTTCGCCGCCCGTATTGCCACGGCCCATTGGTCTTGGATTGTCAAACCCAACATAAACACCAACAACCAGGTCTGGCGTATAGCCCACGAACCAGGCATCTTTCTCGTCATTGGTTGTGCCTGTTTTGCCAGCCACCGGACGATTGAGAACCTTTACGGATTGGGCTGTACCGCGCTGGACAACCCCTTCCATCATAGACGTGATCTGATAGGCTGTCATAGGATCCAGCACCTGGTCACGTGTATCGATCAGCTCCGGCTCAGCCTGGCCCTTCCAGGCGTCAGCAGAACAGGTTTCACAAATTCGGGCATCGTGTTTGAAAATGGTTTTTCCGTAACGGTCCTGAATACGGTCAATGATGGAAGGCTGTACTTGCTTGCCGCCATTTGCCAGGACAGAATAAGCTGAAACCATGCGCAGAACAGTCGTTTCACCCGAGCCGAGGGACATGGAAAGCACCGGCAGCATTTTGTCGTAAATGCCGAAGCGCTGAGCATATTCGGCCACCAGCGGCATGCCCATGTCCTTGGCAAGACGCACAGTCATGAGATTTCGGGATTTTTCAATGCCAAGGCGCAGGGTCGAAGGTCCTGCATAATTTTTGCCGTAGTTCTTTGGCTCCCAGACGCCCAGCGTGGATCCCTGATCCACTTTTATAGGGGCATCAAGCACTACTGAAGAAGGCGTGTAACCATTGTCCAATGCAGCAGCATAAACGAAAGGCTTGAATGATGAGCCAGGCTGACGATAGGCCTGTGTCGCGCGATTGAACTGAGATTCAGCAAAAGAAAAGCCGCCCACCATGGCAAGAACACGGCCCGTATGTGGATCCATGACGACCATGCCCCCCTCCACTTCGGGAGGTTGGCGAAGTTTGAATTCACCCGGAGAGTTATCGTCTGCGACGTCTACATAGACGACATCGCCAATGTTGAGAATTTGATCGGCTGACTTGACTGTGCGTGACTTGCCTTCTTCATCGATAATCCGCTTGGCCCAACTCATGTTTTCAAGTGTAATACGACCCAAAGGTCTTTCGCTTGAAAGCTCACCAGATGTTTCTGTGCCAGGTTGAATGCCTATGGTCACTTCATTCGGATCGCTGGCAAGAACAACAGCTACCTTCCATTCGGGCACATCAGACAGGGCTGGAATTTCACTCAAAGGAACGGCCCAATCGGACCCAGGCTCGATGGAACTGATTGGCCCACGATAACCGCGTGCGATATCATATTTTATCAAGCCGTGTTGCATTGCAGCGCGTGCCTGACGCTGCATCTCAGGATCCAGAGTAGTGCGAATGGACAAACCGCCTTCATACAAGGCGTCTTCACCATAACGCTCAACGATTTCACGGCGGGTTTCTTCAGAGAAATATTCAGATGATGCAAGATAAGAAGAACGGCGGCGCGGATTGACATCCAGTCCCATCGCTTTGGCCTTGTCAGCCTCTTCTATTGTGACATAGCCATTGGCAACCATGCGATCGATAACCCAGTTACGGCGCTCGATGGCGGCTTCAGTATTGTTGAAAGGATGATAGTTGTTTGGCCCCTTGGGCAAGGCGGCAAGATAGGCAGCCTCATGCAAAGTGAGCGCATTTACGGTTTTGTCAAAATAAGTCAGCGATGCGCCTGGCACTCCGTAAGAGCCGAGACCCAGGAAAATCTCATTCAGATAAAGTTCCAGAATACGGTTTTTTGAGTAAGCCTGCTCAATACGCAAAGCCAAAATGGCTTCCTTGATTTTACGGTCAAAGGTGCGCTCATTGCTGAGCAGGAAGTTTTTCGCAACCTGCTGTGTGATAGTCGAGCCGCCGGCTGAGCGCCTTCCCGATCCAAAATTTTGAACATTTGACACGACAGCGCGAGCCAAGCCTTCAGGATCAATGCCGGAATGGCTGTAAAAATTCTTATCCTCAGCGGAGATGAATGCATTTTTGACTAAAGCGGGTATCGCTTGAATAGGCAAATAAAGGCGTCGCTCACGGGCATACTCTGCCATCAATGCGCCATCGCCAGCATGAACGCGGGTCGTTACCGGCGGTTCATAAGCATTCAAAACCTCGTAGTCCGGCAAGTCTTTTGAAATTTCGGTTACATACCAAGCCACACCCCCAATTGCCAAAATTGCAAACAGGGTACCGATACCGAATAAATAGCCGAATAATCTCAAAAGCATATCGCTTAAATTCCCGCCTCACATGGCATTTTCGGGTAGAACAACCTACCCTTTCGTAATCCACTTAAGATAATTAGTTTTTGGGAGCAAGAGCAACCGCAAGCCAAGCCAGTAACAATGGCATTGATTTTAGCTTGGCGACCATGATCCTATCTATGTGAAACCTCGATTCCTGACCAAACGCATCTATCAATGAGCAATGTGTCAGCATTTGGATAATCCTGTTCATAGTGCCTGATTTATGGTGAACAAGTGGTTAATTTGCAACACAGTAACGCGCATCAAATCCCAGTAACGCTATCAAATATGGCGATCTTTATTCAGTGTTGCAATGTGGTCCGCAGTCGGCTTTGCATTTGGTAAAGGTCATGAAATCAGAAGCTGCCCCATCAGTCCGGTTGCGAATGCGGTGTCCGATTAACAAAAAACTGCTGAACTGCTCTGGCAATCAAGTCTGCTGCCTTGGCTTGCCATTTGTCGTTAGAAAGCAATTTTTCATCCTCTGAATTGGACAAATAGCCCAGTTCTATCAAAACACTTGGCACTTCCGCATTTTTCAACACGGCAAAAGAAGCTGCTCTTTGCGGGTTTTTAATCATTTTGACTTCCTGGCGCATGTTCTCAACCAGTAAAGATGAAAAACTTCGCGAAAACCGAGTCGTTTCGCGCAAGGTCAAGTCTGCCAGTATATCCGTTACATCGTCTTGAGCCTCAGGAGCTGCAAGACCTGCCACCACATCTGCCAAATTCTCAGAATCAGCAATTGATTGAGACAAGGCGTCTGTCGCTCTTTTCGCCAGTGTATAAACCGTGGCTCCGCGAACAAACAATTGCTTCAACGAGTCAGCATGGATTGAAATCATCAAATCGGCGTTTTGGCGCAGGGCGAATTGTTGCCGCTCTTTAAGCGACACAAATACATCCTCGGTTCTTGTGTAGGAAACTTCAAAGGGACCTATTCCTTCGATTTGCTCGCCGATCAGATTGGAGATTTTCAATGTGAGATCTTTTTCCAACACTTTTGTTTCATGACCAACAGAGCCGCCATCAATGCCCCCGTGACCGGGATCAATTACAATGGAAAAGTGCCCTTCTTTTCGAGGCCCCGCACGGACACGGTCGCCTTTGACAACAGCCTCACCGCTTGAGCCAAGCAAAGCCTGTTGCGCCGATATCTGTGCTGCAAATACCTCATGGGAGGTGGGTTTCAGAAGGATTTCCAGATCATAGCGGGAACTACCCTCTTGATGGGCAAGGTTTTTCGAGATGATTTCCAAAGGCTTGGCCAGGGTTATGACCAAACGGGATTTGTCCGATGTGATGGCACCATAGCGAATAGTCTGGAATGCTTCCCTGGCATTGTCTGGCAATGCATCCTTGAAATTGAACAAGGCATCCTGCAACTCAAGCACCAACCGCTTGGGCGTATCCATCAGAAAAACGCGCGTTTCAGGCTTCCCGTCAAATTTCAGAACGAGTTTCCATTGCTCCCCTTCGCGGATAAACTCCGCGCCATAGGCTACTTTTGCGGCAACTTCAGCAGTTTCCTGCTTTGAAGTCGCTTGGGCCTTTGAAAGGCCAATAAAATCCGAATTCATTAATGCAAGTGAGACGATCAGACAGGCACACAGTCCCCTGCCGGTTTTGGCAAAAAGCATTTTCAAAATTTGTCTTGGCGGAGACAAAAACATCATAAAAACTTCCAAAGAATCAATTTTCAAGCCAGTCCCTAAGGGGCGATAATTCATCAATTGCAACTTGTCGAGGCGGCAGGACCGTCAGGGGCCGCTTAGAAAAGGCCCAACACAGGCTTCAGCACACGTTGATCAAGCCGAGATAATGAATTTCTTTTCCCTTGTTTCAAGGCATAAATAGGAATATGTCTAAAGATAGAGTCACCTTCGTCAAAACAATGGGCGAAACGGAACTCAATCAGATTTGTCGAAAAGCGGTTTTTCGAGGCAATTCTGGCAGTAGTAAAAATAATGCACTGATTGTTAGGTGTGTTTTCTCTGTCAAATTCCATTCCGATACCGATCTGACAAAATAAATGATTGTGGTTTCGTGTGATTTTCAAAAAGAATTTCGTGTTCAAATTCGTCAAAAAGATGAATTGCACCGATTTAAAGCAATTGCTCCGGTGTGAAGGCCGATGGCAAGCGACACTCACCAGCCGGTAAACCCGGTTCAAATTGAAGCAGAAAGCGGCAAAAGCAGGATGTTTTTAGTAACGGCAACAGATTTGGGGAAGTTTCCCAACGGCTCTTTTAGAGACCGCAATCTGCTACGTGATTCCCTGTCTGAATTCCGCTCGATATTAAAGGCAGGCTCCTGCCGGACACTGGCAACACGCATTTTGCGCTCCAGTTTCTTCAAGTTTGAAAAGTACCTTCGTCTGACAAACGACAGCCAATTCACTTGTATTTCCGGCTCCGCGCCTGCGGAGACTATTTTAAATGGCCAACAACAAAATGTTAATCGACGCCTCGCACCGGGAAGAAACCCGGGTTGTGGTGGTTCGCGGAAACCGGATTGAGGAATTTGATTTTGAGGCGCAAGAGCGCCGTCAATTAAGAGGCAATATTTACCTCGCAAAAGTGACAAGAGTTGAACCCTCGCTGCAAGCGGCGTTCATCGACTATGGCGGCAATCGCCATGGCTTTCTTGCCTTCTCGGAAATCCATCCAGACTATTATCAAATCCCTGCTGCAGACCGTCAGGCTTTGCTTGATGCGGAAGCTGAAGAAGCTGCAAAAGAAGCAGATGATGAAGAAGTTGAAGCTGTCAGTGAAGCTGATGAAGCCGATGCAGACGCTGCTTCCGACAATGGCGATGATACCGATGGCGATGATGAGGATAATCGTCCGAAGAAACGCTCGAGACGCAAGTCTCGCCGCGGTGGTCGTTCGCGCAAGGCAAAAGCTGATAGCGATGAAAACGGCGATACTGACAATGACGACGCCAATGGCGATGACAGCGACAACGCTGAATCTGCCAACGATGCTGCGCAAGACGAAACATCTGATTCGGATGATGAGACTGAAGCAGCCGGCGGCAAGACAATGGCAGCCATGATGGAAATGGATACGATTTCCGAACCTGCATCAGATGATGATGACTCGGATGACGACTCCAATGAGGCATCCGACGAAGCCGAGGCGCCAAAGAAAAAGCGTGCTACCCGCCGCAAGCCAGCAGCCAAAAAGAAAGTCGCAAAAGAGGCTGTTTCTGAGGATGCAGCAAAAGAAACTGCAGAAGTTTCGACTGAGGCTGACGATGGTGCAAACGAAGACGAAAAGCCCAAAAAGCCTCGTAAGACTGCACGCCCGCGCAGAACCTCCCGCAAGAAAGCTGATACTGCCGAAACTGAATCAGAAGCGATAGCTGAAGCAGAGACCAAAAGCGAAGCAGAGCCGGTAGCGGTTGAAGCTACAGAAGTCACTGGCGACAGCGAAAATGCCAGTGCCAACGAGGCCAAGGCCGAAAGCAAGAAGAACCCGCGTAGAACCTCAAGGTCCAAATCCCGCAAAAGAGATAAAGACAATGGCTCTGGCGATGCGGGTGAAGATGCTGATGGCAATGGCGCAAAGGTTGAGTCTGTAGGCCGAGAAGATGTGCTGGAAGAAGTTCCGGTTCGCCGCCCTCGCCGCCAATACAAAATTCAAGAAGTGATCAAACGCCGCCAGGTCATGTTGGTTCAGGTTGTGAAAGAAGAACGGGGTAACAAGGGCGCGGCTCTGACGACCTATCTGTCCCTTGCTGGCCGTTATTCGGTCTTGATGCCGAATACCGCACGCGGCGGAGGCATTTCGCGCAAGATAACCAATCCAGGTGACCGCAAGCGTTTGAAAGAAATTGCAGGCTCATTGGAAGTGCCAAAGGGTATGGGCGTAATTTTGCGCACTGCCGGCGCGGCGCAAGACAAGGAAGAAATTAACCGCGATTTCGACTATCTCATGCGCCTTTGGGAGAATGTGAGAAATCTGACACTTGAATCCTCGGCGCCCTTCCTTGTTTATGAAGAAGGCAGCCTGATCAAACGATCTATTCGCGATCTCTATAACAAAGACATTGGCGAAGTGATCGTTGCCGGGGAAGAAGGCTATAAAGAAGCCAGAAACTTCATGCAGATGATGATGCCTGAGCATGTCAAAAACGTGAAATATTATAATGGCGAACAGTCTCTCCTTGCCAAATTCAATATGGAAAGCCAGTTAGAGAAAATGGTTACGCCGCAGGTAACGCTGAAATCAGGCGGTTATCTGATCATCAACCAGACTGAAGCGCTGGTTGCGATTGATGTGAACTCCGGACGCTCGACGAAAGAGCATTCCATCGAGGCAACAGCTCTTCAAACTAATCTTGAAGCGGCTGAAGAAGTGGCGCGTCAATTACGGCTGCGGGATCTTGCAGGTCTAGTGGTGATCGACTTTATCGACATGGAAGAAAAGCGGAACAACCGTGCGGTTGAGCGCAAGTTGAAAGACTGCCTCAAAAATGACCGTGCCCGCATTCAAGTCGGACATATTTCTCATTTCGGATTGATGGAAATGTCACGCCAGCGTATCCGTGCCAGCGTGCTGGAAAGCACAATGGAAGTTTGCCCGGTCTGTCAGGGTGTTGGCCATGTGCGCTCCCAGTCATCTTTCGCCATTCATATCATTCGCGCGATTGATGACCATATGAACCGCAATGGACGCTTTGATGCTGTCGTGAAAGTTGCTCCGGCTACGGCGATGTTTATTTTGAACAACAAGCGTCAGGCTGTGTCTGAGCTGGAAAGCCGTCATGGGGTCAATATCTCATTCGAGAGCGACTACCACATGCAGGCCCATGATTTCACTGTTGAAAAAGGGGCTCCAGCTACACGAATCCCTGCCCCGCAAAAAGCGGTTAACCCGATGGATTTTGATACCGATGTTGCGGAGGCGGAAGCCGATGCGCCAGAGATTGATAACTCGCAGAGCGCCAATAACAATTCAAATGGTAGTGACAACGGTAATGATGACGAAGATCGCGGACGTGGACGGAACAAACGCCGTCGTGGGCGTGGTCGAAATCGCGGGCGTGACCGTGACGACAATAACCAGCCCGAAGGACAAACTAGCGCCGCCTCTTCAGAAGAGAACAACACCTCTTCAGACGCCGAAAATATTTCAGATGCAGATGCTCTAGCAGATGTTGAAAAAGGCTCGGTGCATGTGCAGGCAGTAGAAGCTTCAGAAAATACGGAGACTCCTGCAAAGGAGGAGAAACCCAGTCGAGGTCGACGCCCCGGAAAAGGCAGCTC
Source organism: Salaquimonas sp. (assembly GCA_049680405.1). GTDB lineage: Bacteria > Pseudomonadota > Alphaproteobacteria > Rhizobiales > Rhizobiaceae > Salaquimonas. The sequence continues at coordinate 24,212 of JBAUHS010000080.1, forward strand.
CAACAACGCAGAAAAAACTGACGAGCCTGTTTCAGAGGTTAAAAAAGTCTCTGACGAAAAAATAGCTCAGGATCAAAGCGATGAAGAGGCCAGCCAAGAACCAAAGCGTCGCATTGGCCGTCCCGGTAAAAAAGCAAAAACGGCAGAAGAAAAATCAGAAGTAAGCAGCGATTCTGTTTCTGAAAAACCCTCTACGGGACCGGCTGGCGCTCCACCTCGCGAAGTCCAGCGCCGCAACACCAAACGCGTTCGCAAACCAAAGGAAGAAACATCTTCCGAGGACAGTGATGATAGTAATATCGAGAGCTTTGGAAGCGGGTTCCTGAACTAGAAACTGCTCAATAAAATATCCAAAAGGCCGCCTTAATAAGCGGCCTTTTTGTTTTCTGGCATTACAGAAAATTATTCGAAGAAAACTATCAACGTTGTTGCAGATATTTTCCAACCCGCTCAATCCCGGACTTCATGTCGTCCAGTGAACCGGCAAAGGAAATGCGAACCCAGGCATTGCCCCTGGCCGAATCAAAATCGGTTCCTGGAGTGATGGCGGTTTTGGCATGTTCCAAGAGTTCAGCGCAGAAGGCTTCTGAGTCATTTGATAGGGTTGAAATATTTGCGTAGATGTAAAAGGCTCCGTCAACGGGCTGTATTTCCTTGAAACCCAGAGCAGGCAAAGCTTCCAGCAGGAATTTGCGATTTTCCAAATATCCCCGTTTTACAATCTCCAATTCTTCCATCCCATCAAAGGCATGAAGCGCAGCTATCTGGGAGACTTCCGGGGCGCAGATAAAGGCGTTTTGCTGCAAGCGATTGACGGTATCCACCATCGTTTCCGGCACAATCATCCAGCCTACCCGCCACCCGGTCATGCAAAAATATTTTGAGAATGAATTGATGATGATCGCGTCCTGCGAATATTTCAGAGCAGTTTCCTCGGCCACGCCATAGGTCAGCCCGTGGTAAATCTCGTCGGAAATAAAGCTGATGCCCAGCTCTTGTGACTTGCAGATCAGCGCCTCAAATGTCTCCGGCAAAAGCATTGTACCATTAGGATTGTTGGGGTTGGCAATCAAAACTCCGTGCAGAGGCTGTTCCCGATGGGCATGCTCAAGCATTTCGGGTGTCAAAACCCATCTCGAGGCGGGCGTTGAAGCAATTTCCACCGGTTTCAAGGAAAGAGCTTTGAGAATATTTCGATAGGCCGGATAGCCGGGCGATGGAATTGCCACTCGGTCAGATTCATCAAACAGCGCGATGAAGGCCAACATGAAACCCGCTGAAGAGCCGGTTGTGACGACGATCCTATCGGGATCCACATCAACCTTATACCGGTCCGCATAATGTTTCGAAATCCGTCGACGAAGGGGTTCTATCCCTTTCGCCGGTGTGTAACCGATACGCCCTTTAGCGATTGCATCCATAGCAGCTTGCCTTGCCGCCATAGGCGCAGGCGCTGAGGGCTGGCCGACACACATCATGACAATATCTTCGCCAGCCTTTTGCATTTCTGCGGCTTTGGCAACAACTTCCATGGCGCGGAAAGGTTCTACAATACCGCGCTGAGATAAATGAATAGACTTGGACAAAACAGTTCCGATTTTTTTTGAATCACAGTGAAAGGCTGAACCGTCTTAACAGAAATAGCCCGATTTTTGGAAATGCAGTTTGAGATTTGCTTTATTATAGAAAGCGCTCAACAAAACTTGAACGAAAAAATGCTGGAATAGCTTCGCCAATCGCAATACCTGTTATACAAGAAGTCAAAGCACCGTATTGGTGTGAAGTCGATTTATATCAGTTTGCCATTGGCGCAACACAAATCTGGCCCAATCTGGCCCACAAAGGAAGTTTCGATGTTTTCAACTGCTTTACCACTTACTTGGAGAAACAGCCTATCCGCACTGCTGCTGATTGCTGCTTGTTTTGTGCTTTTTGCCTCAAAGGCAAATGCGCAGGAACTGGATCGTCCGGCAGTGGAAAATATCATTCGCGAATATCTGCTGGCAAACCCTGAACTTTTTTTGGAAGTTCAACAGGCGCTGGCAGCTAAACAGGAAGAGATCAAAAAACAGCAGCAAATGGCGACATTGGTGGAGATGAATGACAAGATTTACAATTCACCTAACCAGATGATTATTGGTAATCCCGATGCGAAAGTCTCTGTTGTTGAGTTTTTTGACTACAATTGCAGCTACTGCAAGCGTGCCCTATCGGACATGACTAAAATTGTTGCTGAAAATCCTGATGTGAAATTCATCATGAAAGAATTCCCGGTTTTGGGTGAACCATCGCTTGAAGCCCACAGAATCAGCCTCGCCCTGATCCAGCACTATCCTGAGCTATATGCTGATTATCACCACGATCTGATGAATCTTGATGGTCGCAAAGACGGGAATGCCGCTCTCGATCTGGCTGTCGCCATGGGCGCTGATTCAGAGACATTGAAAGCGACAGCCAATGATCCGTCCATCATGTCAGCGGTAGCAGAAGTTTATGAATTAGCGGACGGGCTCGGTATTACTGGAACACCGTCCTATGTGATCGGCGATGAAGTTGTATTCGGCGCCGTTGGCTATGACAAATTGATGCCAAAAATCAAAAATCTTCGCAAATGCGGCAACGCAGTCTGCTGATTCGTTACGTACCGACTTTCATTGTATGAAAATCGGCATTTAGCTGTAATTTATGTCTAGTTAGTGGAAAAACAGACGATTTGTGCAATCTAGCGACAAATCGGCTTTCACTAATGGAGCCGCATCTATATAACCCTCTGGAATATAGAGGCTTCAACGCCATTGGCGTGTAACGGGCTTCAATCAGATTTATTTCCAATCCGAATATCGGGCAAGGTAAAGATGTCAAAAAAACCATCCATTGATCAGGAATTGATCCGCGAATTGGCGGCACTGCTTAAAGAAACAGAACTAAGCGAAATTGAAGTTGAGCAGGATGACCTGCGTATTCGTATTGCCCGCAACATTGGCCGTGCAGTTGAAGTAGCCGCTGCGCCAGCACCTGTTGCAGCAGCACCTGTCGTCCCTATCGCGGCCATCGAGGTTGGTGATCATCCAGGCACACTTAAGTCACCTATGGTCGGAACTGCCTATTTTTCTCCAGCGCCTGGCGCTGCCCCATTCATCAATGTGGGCGACAATGTCAAAGAAGGCCAAACGGTCATCATTATTGAAGCCATGAAAACCATGAATCAGATAGCTGCGCCACGGTCCGGCAAAATCACCGCGATTCTGGTCGAAGACGCCCAGCCGGTCGAGTTTGGCGAACCCCTCCTCATTATCGAATAAGGCAATCAACATGTTCAAAAAGGTGCTGATAGCCAATCGTGGCGAAATCGCCCTCAGGATTCTGCGCGCCTGTAAAGAACTCGGTATTCCTACGGTTGCGGTTCACTCCACAGCTGACGAAACCGCTATGCATGTGCGTCTGGCCGATGAAAGCGTATGTATCGGACCACCTCCCTCCAAAGACAGCTATCTGAATATTCATGAAATTCTGGCCGCATGCGAAATCACCGGAGCTGACGCCATTCACCCGGGCTATGGTTTCCTTTCGGAAAATGCAAAATTCGCTGATATTTTGAAAGCCCATGACATTACGTTTATCGGGCCGTCTGCAGACCATATTCGTATAATGGGCGACAAGATTGAAGCCAAGAATACCGCAAAACGCCTTGGCATTCCGGTTGTTCCAGGCTCTGATGGAGCAATCACAGAAGACGCGGAAGCAAAGCGAGTTGCCGCCGAAATCGGTTATCCTGTGATCATCAAAGCGGCTTCCGGCGGCGGTGGGCGCGGCATGAAAGTTGCCGTAAATGAAGCATCAATTTCCGAGGCGCTGCACACTGCAAGAAGCGAAGCTGGCGCTGCGTTTGGCGATGATGCGGTATATATTGAAAAATATCTGGCCAAGCCAAGGCATATCGAAGTGCAGGTCATGGGCGATGGCAAGGGCGGAGGTATTCATCTGGGTGAGCGCGACTGCTCATTGCAACGTAGACACCAGAAGGTTTGGGAAGAGGCAACCTCGCCTGCTCTTGGTGAGGAAGACCGTCAGAAAATCGGTAAAATTTGCGCCGATGCAATTCAAGGTCTTGGCTATTCAGGCGCAGGAACGATCGAGTTTCTTTGGGAAGACGGTGAGTTCTATTTCATCGAGATGAATACGCGTTTGCAGGTTGAGCATCCCATAACCGAGATGATCACACGGATTGATCTGGTAAATGAGCAATTGCGCGTTGCTGCAGGCGCTGGCATGTCCGTGGCACAGGAAGATGTAGTGTTTTCCGGTCATGCGATTGAATGCCGTATCAATGCGGAGCACCCAGATACATTTGTTCCTTCACCGGGCACAATATCTTATTATCATCCGCCAGGTGGCTTGGGTGTTCGGGTCGATTCCGGTGTTTATCAGGGCTATAAAATCCCGCCTTATTATGACAGCCTGATCGGTAAACTTATCGTTCACGCCCGTACGCGCGAAGAGTGTCTAATGCGCTTACGCAGAGCGCTTGATGAGTTTGTTGTCGATGGCATTGAAACGACAATTCCGCTGTTCCGGGACCTTGTTTCGAACCCTGACATCCAGACCGGCACTTATGATATTCACTGGCTAGAGAAATATCTCGCGAGTAAATAGGCACTTAGCTGCAAGTTAATCCGTTTTGAACATTTATTTTTTCAAAACAGCTTAGCTCTATTGAACGGGTCTATAAGACCGGCCATCTAGGCGGAGAGGTGCTGAGTGATTTCCCACGTAGCACAAACGTGTTTCTTTTTAGTTTGCTAGGAATTCTTCAAATGGCTTTGACCGTTGCCTTTTTGGTTGCCGGACTGGTTTTACTTTTCGTCGGCGGTGAAGGCCTGGTGAGAGGAAGCGTTGCGCTGGCTTCCAAACTGGGAATTTCGCCGTTGGTCATTGGACTAACGGTTGTCGGATTTGGCACTTCCACACCGGAGCTACTGGTTTCTCTCAGTGCAGCCTTCAAGGGAGCGCCGGACATTGCCGTGGGCAATGTGGTTGGTTCAAACATCGCCAATATCCTGCTCATCCTCGGTGTGTCGGCACTCATTACGCCATTAGCGATCAAATATTCAAACCTTGCACGCGACCTCTATGTCATGCTCATTGCCAGTGCTGGATTGGCACTACTAGCGTATATAGGGGAAGCCAATCGCGTCTCAGGCTTCATTCTGCTCGTATCACTAATTGGGTATGTGATTTATGCCATTCGAAATGGTGGTGATGCTGACATTGAAACAGAAACATCCAAAGGTTTAGGTACTTTTGTCATCATATTGATGATTGGCGGTGGGTTAACCGGGCTGATGGTGGGCGCAAACTGGCTGGTAGATTCTTCGACAGTCATTGCACGGACCTTCGGCGTCTCCGAGGCGGTGATCGGGCTGACTGTTGTGGCCGTGGGTACAAGCCTGCCAGAACTTGCTACTTCCGTTATTGCCGCTTTCAGAAAACAGTCAGATGTCGCGATAGGAAACATTATCGGATCCAACATCTTTAATATTGCAGGTATTCTCGGTGTAACCTCAATTGTGATACCAGTAAAAATATCTCCTGAAATTGCTCAATTTGATATTGTGATACTCTTTGCCATCTCAGTTTTGCTTGTTGCAACCGCCTATTTCCTCAATTCAATTTCAAGAATAGTAGGCTTTGTCTTTCTGGTTTTCTACACCAGTTATGTGTTGTATCTGTTTTGAATGAACAGTCCGGATAATGTCATTTTCGAAATAACGCCTGAGGTTTTATTAAAAGCCTACAGCATCGGCATATTCCCGATGGCAGAATCCGCAGATGATCCGGAACTGTTTTGGGTTGAACCGGAAATGCGCGGCATTCTTCCGCTCGATGAGTTTCACATACCCAAAAGTCTGCAAAAAGCCATGCGGAAAAATCCGTTTGAGGTGCGTATCGATTCGGCCTTCATGCAAGTCGTGGAAGCCTGCGCTGAACCCGGGCCCGGGCGTGACAATACCTGGATCAACCGACAGATTAAAAAGCTCTACTGGCAACTGTTTGAAATGGGCCATTGCCACAGCGTAGAATGCTGGAACGATGGTGAATTGGTCGGTGGATTATACGGCGTTCAACTGGGTGGGGCGTTTTTTGGGGAAAGCATGTTTTCGCGCCAGACGAATGCGTCGAAAATCGCCCTGGCGCATTTGGTGCACCGGATGCGGGCTGGCGGGTTTCTGCTGCTGGACACGCAATTTGCCACCAAACATCTGGAGAGATTTGGCGTCTTGGAGATCCCGAAAAAACAGTATGGCGGATTGTTGGCTGAAGCGATTGCGCTCGACGCAGACTTTAACCCTTATGAAGGCGGCGGAACGTCTGATTCCATTTTGCAGTCTTTTAGCCAGATATCATAAACCGGGTGTTCAACAGCATTCAGGCCCGGACTGTCGGCGAACATCCAGCCGACGAAAATACGGCGAATTTTCGCATCAAGCGTAATCTCATCAACTTCGATAAAGCTTGTTGTCTTGGGCGCTTCCGTAATTGGTCTGGAATAGCAAACACGAGGCGTAACCTGTAGCGCGCCGAATTGAACCGTCTCATTCACATAGACATCGAAGCTGTGAATCCGCCCGGTAATTTTATCAATTCCGGAAAATACAGCGACTTTATTTTCGATCCGTTCTTGCGCATGAGCAGGAACAGTAGTTGATGCAATCATGGCTCCCGCCACAAGAAAACATCTGCTCGCGATGGCGAGGTTTCGCCGAGCCTTTTTAAGGTCGAATATCATATAAATTGTGCCGCTTTTGCCTGATTCATAACTGTTTCGTTCCCGTGCTTACCACGGGATTTAGGCAGTTCCAAGATAATAGACAAAGCAAATGTGACGGTTTGATTTTGGGCCTAAATGAATGGCAAATCCACCAACTCGCCTGAAACTTCGCCTGAAGTTCTGACAACCGTTACGGTTTCGCCAATTTGGACGTCAGAATTGACCAGAGCGAAACCGATATTGGTTTGCAATCTGCGAGACCAGGAAGCATTGGTCATGTCGCCAATTTTCTCGCCATGACGCTCGATGCTTTCCCAGGTAAACCCGAGAGGCTCCGGCTTATCACCTTCCAGTATCACGCCGAGCTGATGGCGCTTTGGTCCTTCTTCAGCGATTCTGCGAAGCGCCTGAATGCCGATAACATCATCAGGTACATCCAGATCGACATATTTTCCAAGGCGAACCTCAAACGGATTGGTATCCTCGTCCGTATCGCCGCCAACTGACAACAATCCGCTTTCAGTGCGCTCACCGGTTCCAGGCGAGCCCGGGCCTATGCCCCACATCTGCCCTGCTTCCTTGAAAATATTCCATAATTGCGTACCCTTGGAGCCATCGCGCAAATAAATTTCAAAGCCGCCCTGTTTTGACCAGCCGGAACGCTGAACAGCAACAGGAATTCCTTCGATTTCGGTTTCTTTGAACCAGAAATATTTGATGTCTCGTACCCAGTCACCGCATACATTTGCAACGACATCTTCAGCCTTTGGCCCCTGTAGCGCCATTGGCGACACATCCGGCTCCGTAATTTTTACATCAAGCCCACGTTCTGCAGCGACAGCCCTTGCCCAAAACCAGATGTCCGAATCGGCAATGGAAAACCAGAAATGATCGTCGGCAAGTTTCAGGAGGATAGGATCATTGATCAGCGTGCCCTTGTGATTGCAAAGCGGAATGTATTTCCCCTGCCCGACCTTGCATTTGGAAATATCACGGGGCGACAGGATCTGCGCCAGCGTTGCAGCATCTGGGCCTTTTAGCTCCACCTGGCGTTCCACTCCGACATCCCATTGGGAGACGCCATTAATAACGCGCCAATATTCCGCTTCAGGGTCCCCAAAGCTGACCGGCATGATCATTCGGTTATAGATTGATGCCGACACCATTCCCTCAGCTACAGCTGACTCATAAAATGGTGATGGACGCAGTCTTGCTGTCGGAAAAATTGAAAACATCTGGGAACCCTTCGCAAAATGGGCTGATGGGCCCGTTAGATCAGAGTTCTTAGCTCTATTTGGAGGTTTGCAGCTTTTCTATCTCCGACGTTTGCAATACTACGCAAGTCAAAATACCTGAATCAAACGCCCCTGTGTCGGTGTTTATGCGATTTGGCTGAACATCGAAGTAATCGCTAATCGTGTGTCCGTGGACGATGACTTTTTCAAAAAGCTTTTGATGTTGAATGAATTCGTTTCTTATCCATAGCAGGTCTCTTGGACTTTGATCGGCTAGCGCCACGCCGGGCTTCACCCCTGCATGGACGAAAGCATAATCGCCCGCGATATGGATCAATCCGAGGCTATCGAGAAATCTGATGTGACTGCGGGGCATTGCCTGTTTCAGTTTGCGGGCCAGCGCTTCAAAATTCGGCACTTCCTCGACTTCAATTCCGTAGGAATTCAAGGTTTCGCGGCCACCATAGGTTAAAAATCCATCGCCAACCTTTTCTGGAATATCCAGAAACTCCAGTAGGCGCTGATCGTGATTACCGCGCAGGCATACCAAATCATGTTGTTTCTTGGCCTTGATCAGAAAATCTATCACGCCTTTGCTATCAGGTCCGCGATCGACATAGTCGCCAATGGTTATAATCCTGTATGTCTCAAAATTGCTGTAGAGAAGATCAAACTCTATCTGGCGAAAAATATCCTGAAGCTGTCTTAGGCAGCCATGAATATCGCCAATGGCATAGATCCGCATGCCTTCAGGTGTTTTTGCCTCACCTTCCAACATCGCAGAACCTCATGATTTGAAGGTGATAAACTCAGGGACGCCAAGCGTCGTAGTCGCCAGTGACCGTCGGGCGTTCTTCCGGGTTGGAAAGAGAACCCTTTGGAAAATAGGCGCCGCCTGTACCTGTCATATTTTGTTTGTGGGGCAATTGCCACTCTTTGGCTACGTAATCTTCCTCAGATGGCGGAGTATCCACCCGGTAGTGCATCCATCCGTGCCAGCCTGCTGGAATAGTGCTCGGCTCCGCATAGCCATTGTACTGGACCCAGCGTTTTCCCTCTGCGCTTTGATAATATATGTTACCAGCTTCATCTTCACCGACCTTGGTACCCTTGCGCCAGGTATAGAATCGAGTGCCCCAGGTTGAGCCATTCCACCAGGTAAAGAATTGCGTAAAAAGCGACATAGGAAAATCCACGAATTAGCATTTGACTTGAGGATGTATATGCCGTGATGATGGCGCGTTGTCCAGTGTCCAATTGCCGACCATCGTCCGCCTCCAAGCATTTGCAGATGTCCGCGGCCTGCAGGCAAACAAGGTAAAAACCGTTTAATTTCTCTTCTTGAAAAGTATCAAACCATGACTGCAACGCTTCTCGACAGCAAATCATCCTGGTTCCGTCTTGGGCTCTGCGTTTTGGCGGGTACGGTTGTCAATATCGGCATGTGGGCCGCAATTCTGGTTCTGCCGCAAATTCAGGCTGATTTTGGCATCGACAGAGCTGACGCTTCAATCTCCTTCACCTGTGCCATGATCGGCTTTGCCGCTGGAAATCTCATTCTCGGTCGCTGGGTAGACCGTTACGGGATTGCGCCTATTCTGGCGTTTTCAGCGCTTACTCTTGGCGTTTGTTACGGGTTGAGTGCGCTTGCGCCCAATATCTGGATTTTTGCAGCCCTGCAAATCCCAATTGGGTTTGCCACTGCATCGGGCTTCGGGCCGCTGATCGCTGATATTTCCCACTGGTTCAAGAGTTTTCGAGGCATTGCCATAGCAGCAACAGCCAGCGGCAATTATGTTTCCGGGACGATCTGGCCGCAGCTATTGAAAAGCACGATTGAAACCGATGGTTGGCGCACGGCTTTTGTCATCGTCGCCCTTTGCTCCGTGGCCCTTGTGCTGCCGATTGCCCATTTCCTTCGGGCGCGTCTCGTCTCCGATGTGAATGCTGTGCGCGAACCACCACAAAAACAAATCAGCCTGACCAACCAACAACTAACCGCTTTGCTACTGATTGCGGGTGTCGGCTGCTGTATGGCGATGGCTATGCCCCAAGTGCATATCGTCGCCTATTGCGTAGACCTCGGCTTTGGCGCTGGCGTGGGTGCGGAAATGTTATCACTCATGCTGTTTGCGGGTATTTTCAGCCGTCTGCTTTCAGGCATGCTTGCAGACACTATTGGCGCTGTTCCGACCCTGCTCATTGGTTCGGTTCTGCAATGTCTTGCGCTATTTTTATATATTCCCTTCGACGGGCTTGTATCGCTTTATATCGTTTCGCTGGTATTCGGCCTTTCCCAAGGCGGGATCGTGCCAAGCTATGCGATGATTGTGCGCGAGTATATGCCAGCAGAAGAAGCAGGCAAACGGATTGGCATTTTGATGGTGGCAACCGTTGGCGGCATGGCCATTGGCGGTTGGGTCTCCGGTTGGATTTACGATCTTACGGGTTCATACCAGATCGCTTTTATGCACGGCATTGCCTGGAATTTCATCAATATCGCTATCATGCTGTTTATCTTGATGAAATCACGGCCGGCAAGACAAAAGCGCGACCTTGGCCGCGCTCTTGCTGCTGAGTAGTGTTACGTCGCGAAATTAAAGCCCCAAAGCCCGATAGCTATCAGCAACCCGCTGTATCGAGATCATATAAGCGGCTGTGCGCAGATCAAAATGCGGATCCGTAGCGCGCTTTGAGTGCCACAACTCCCGCATGGAAGAATAGGCATTACGCATGGTATCATCCAATCCAGAGCGAACGAGCGTCAACTCATCGGCGCCCTTGATATAGCGTTCCTTGAACATTTTTGAGACTTTGGACCCCGTTGCCCGCTCGATCTCATCGATCAACATGCGGTGGCGTGCCTCTTCCTCACGGCGTTGCATACGGCCAAATCTGATATGGGAAAGGTTCTTGACCCACTCAAAATAAGAAACCGTAACACCTCCGGCATTGGCATACATATCCGGAATGATAACGGTTCCTTTTTCACGGAGTATTTTGTCGGCTCCCGCTGTTACCGGACCATTAGCAGCTTCAATAATCAGATTGGCGTCAATGCGGGCAGCATTTTGAAGATTGATCACCCCTTCCATTGCAGCGGGGATGAGAATATCGCATTCGGCCTCAAACAGATGATCGGTTTTTTCCGAGAATGTACCACCGGGGAAATCCTTGAAGGAACCGTGCTCGATGAACCAGTCTTTGGCTGCCTGAACTTTGATGCCCTTCGGGTTGGAGGTCGCGCCGTTATATTCGATGATATGGGTGATTTTCGCGTCATCTTCTTCCTGCAGAAATTTTGCAGCGTGATAGCCCACATTACCAAAGCCCTGAACAATGATGCGTTTGCCTTTGAGATCACCTTTGAGGCCAGAGACCTTTACATCTTCCTTGTACCGGAAATAATCCTGCAAGGCATATTGAACGCCCCTGCCCGTTGCTTCGGTCCGGCCTCTGATACCGCCTGCATTGAGCGGCTTTCCGGTTACGCAGGCACGGGCATCAATATCCGTGGTATTCATGCGTTTGTACTGATCCGCGATCCAGGCCATTTCCCGCTCACCGGTTCCCATATCGGGAGCTGGTACGTTTTGGGATGGATTAATCAAATCTCGCTTGATCAATTCAAATGCAAAGCGGCGGGTAATGCGCTCCAACTCGTCTTCTTCCCACTCACGCGGATCAATGCAAAGTCCGCCTTTGGAGCCACCAAAAGGTACTTCAACAATGGCACATTTATACGTCATCAATGCAGCGAGCGCTTCAACCTCATCCTGGTTCACGCTCATGGCATAGCGAATGCCGCCCTTGACGGGTTCTGCATGCTCGGAGTGGACGGAACGATAACCTGTAAAGGTATGAAAATCGCCGCGCAGTTTAACGCCGAAACGGACTGTATAAGTTGAGTTGCAAACTTTGATCTTGTTTGCCAAGCCTTTGGATATATTCAGATGTCCAATTGCCTGATCAAAGAGCGTATTAACGCTTTGACGAAAACTGGGTTCATTAGTTCTAACCATTTCAATCCTCCCAAGGTCGATAGCATCACGCTTTCAACTTCCATTCCGACTCTTTTTCCAAGCCGTTTGATGAATAGTGGCCTTAGATCGTCAAACTTATCAAGTGATTAGGGGCAGGACCCATTAATTAACGCGAAATTGCACAAAAAAACGGAAAAATCAGCGATTATTGACCATCTTTGGATGATTCACTGTCGATTACGAATGCAGTCTGACGCACGCTGCACGATACCCTGTTTTTAAAGGTCGAGCGATCGTGACAGTGTGATGTGGGGGATTAATAAGCCGTCCGGACCTTTTTCTTCAATAGTTCCCGTTTCCATGAACCCGCCAGCTATATAGAAGCCGACGGCCTTGGTGTTTTCCGGTTGCACATCCAGACTGATTGTTTCAGCGCTATCAAAACAAAAGAAGATTTCCTGCATCAGTTCCGTACCAATGCCTTTACCCTGGGACGACGGCAAAACATATAGCTGGTGCAGCGTGACAGTTTTTTCTTTCTGGCTTGCAAAGGCCATACCGTGAATGGTTTTGCCATCATCCGCGACGACAAACTCGGAAACAGGCACGGTGAGACGTTGCTCAAGTGCTTCAATGGAATGCCACTTATCGGTGATGCGCGTGACCATATCTGTTCCAAAAATTGAATCATAGGTAGCGTGCCAGGTCTCGACCAACAGGTCACGAATTTTTGCCAAATCATTTTTGCTCGCCGTTCTGACGAATATCGCGGGATTGGTCATGAAATTTTCCAGTTCATCAAAATTGAAGGAACGCCGCCCAGACCCTCATCTTCATTTGCCCCTTTTGCCTCCACAAATCCGGTCTTGTTATAGAAGCCAATAGCTCTGTAATTGTTCTCCAAAACAGTTAGTTCAATCGAACGGGGTTTGAGATTCATCTCAAGTTCCGTTTTCAATTTCTCAAGCAAACCTGCCGCGATCTGTCTGCCATACCAATCGGGATCTATGTGCAAATGATCAATGAAGAACACATCAACACCGCGCATTTCCCCGCCGACATAACCGATAACCTCGCCGCCATGTTTCGCCACGAGAGCCATCGCGTCTTTACGGTCAATCTCGCTTTGAAACAGTGCTGGAACATGCTTTGCGTCGCTTTTGGCTTTACGGGCCTCAACGCCAATTACAGGGTCGTAAGTGCGGGCCCAGCTCGCTTTGACAAACTTGATGATAGCGGGAATGTCCGCATGAACGGGGAAAGCATATTCAACTGTCTTGGCCAAGGATCAATCTTCAATCCCAAGCTTGGTTTTTACAATTTCCTGAACTGCTGTTGGTGCCGCCTTACCGCCCATTGATTTCATTACCTGCCCTACGAACCAGCCAGCCAGTTTCGGGTTCATCTTGGCTTTTTCAACTTGCGCCGGATTGGCTGCGATCACTTCGTCAACAGCAGCCTCAATGGCGCCTGTATCGGTTACCTGTTTTAAGCCGCGCTCTTCAACGATTGCAGCCGGATTGCCGCCCTCGTTCCAAACGATCTCGAAGACTTCCTTGCCAATCTGGTTCGAAATATCTCCGCACTTGATAAGGTCCACAATTGCGCCAATCTGATCAGGTGAAACCGGAGTCTCTTCAATACCTTGTCCGGCTTCGTTCAACTTGCCCAAGAGGTTATTGATGATCCAGTTGGCAGTCATTTTACCATCGCGGCCATTTGCAGCTTTTTCAAAATAATCCGCGATTGCCTTTTCTGATACCAGAATAGACGCGTCATAGGCGGTCAGGCCCATGTCTGTAACGAGGCGCGCTTTCTTTTCATCGGGCAGTTCCGGCAGATGTTTTGCCAATTCATCAATATAGGCCTGATTGAACTCAAGTGGCAGCAAATCAGGGTCCGGGAAATAGCGGTAATCATGGGCATCCTCCTTGGACCGCATGGAGCGGGTTTCGCCCTTAACCGGGTCAAACAGCCGCGTTTCCTGATCAATAATGCCGCCATCTTCAATGATAGCGATCTGGCGACGTGCCTCATATTCAATTGCCTGGCCAACAAAGCGGATCGAGTTGACGTTCTTGATCTCGCAACGTGTGCCGAACTCGCCGCCCGGTTTGCGAACAGAAACATTCACATCAGCCCGCATGGAGCCCTGCTCCATATTTCCATCGCAAGTGCCGAGATAACGCAGGATCGTGCGCAGCTTGGTGACATAAGCTTTCGCCTCGTCAGATGAGCGCATATCCGGCTTGGAGACGATCTCCATCAAGGCAACGCCAGTTCTGTTGAGATCAACATAACTCATGGTTGGGTGCTGGTCATGGATAGACTTACCTGCATCCTGCTCAAGGTGCAGGCGCTCGACTCCAATTTCCACTTCCTCGAAATTGCCCTGCTTGTCAGGCCCCACAGAAATCAGGATTTTACCCTCACCCACGATAGGGTCTTTGAACTGGGAAATCTGATAGCCTTGCGGCAGATCAGGATAGAAGTAGTTTTTACGATCAAATACCGAGCGCTTGTTGATTTGCGCTTTCAAACCAAGCCCTGTTCTCACGGCTTGGGCAACGCACTCTTCGTTGATCACAGGCAACATTCCCGGCATTGCCGCATCGACCAGCGCAACATGGCTGTTCGGCTCTGCACCGAACTCTGCCGACGCACCGGAGAATAATTTGGCGTTTGATGAAACCTGGGCATGGACCTCAAGGCCAATGATCACTTCCCAATCGCCGGTTGCTCCGGGAATAAAACGCTTTGCTTCAGGTGTTCTTGTATCAACTAGAGACATATCTATATTTTCGCTCGTTATTCGTAGATAATTCAGGTTGGTTTTTCATGCCGCTATTGCTGCGCGCGGTCAAGGAATAGTTGGCAATTCAAGCCATTTGGAAAGGATTCTGCAACTGTTTGACGGTAAGTTACAAAAAAATGCATAGTCGGCACGATGGTTACATCATAGGTAATATCAAAAAGCTTTGTGGGGTTTGTGGGGACAGCTTGGATACTGGAACAATCTATCAATTTGTAACGCCGATTGTCAGCATTATTTTTGCCGCGGCGTTTTTTGTAATATATTTTTACAGCAAAAAAAAACTCTCAATAGCCCTTTTCGGTGTCAGCTATCTTTTGGGTGGCGCTGTCCTGATTTTAGATATTTTGAGGTCAGGCTTCAGCGAAGTAACATCTTCATTGATGTTGAACAGCTTATATCTGTTGACGCTTGCAGTATTGACGGCGGCGTTTGCGTTGCACTTCGAAAAGAAAATTCCATACAAGATGATGATGCTTGTGGCTACTGCGACCCTATCGATCATGCTTTGGTACTTGCTGGTTGACTATAATATCACCATGCGCACCGCTTCCATGAATTTCGGATCGGCGCTCATTCTGCTTCCAGCAATTGGGATTGTTCCACGGAAAAATTGTTCCGTTATCTACAAAGCGATATTCTGGGCATTGGTAATCACTTTTGCCCAATTCTACATTCGGACAGGTTTGACCATCTATTTGGCAGATCAACCCCTTTCTATGGAAAATTACAGAAACTCGATCTATTTGATCGGGTTCCACTTTTCAGTGGCCCTTGCAGCAGTTGGTCTTGCGCTCACACTATGCATTGCCATTGGCATTGAAGAAGTTACAAATATGCGGCGCCTTGCGGAGACGGACCCCCTCAGCGGGTTGGTCAACAGGCGCGGATTTGAACAGGAAGCGTGCAGCCAGATCGGGTTGTCAAATCAAAGAAAAGTTCCGCTGTCTCTGATCGTGTGCGATATCGACCATTTCAAGAATATCAATGACACCTATGGCCATGATGTGGGTGACAAGATCATCAAGGGTTTTGGAAGAATTATTCAAAGTGGATGCCGTCGCACTGATCTGGTCGCGCGGATTGGTGGTGAAGAATTTTGTATTTTGCTTCCAGTGGCGACAAAAGAAATGGCTTTCATGGTGGCCAATAGTGTTCGTGAAGTATTTGGTAAATACCAATTTCCCGATTTGCCGGAAGATGCGTTTTGCAATGCCAGCTTTGGCGTTTCCCAAATCGAACCGGGCGAGAATTATCAACAGCTATTCAAACGCGCTGATGACGCACTTTACCAAGCCAAGCAAACTGGCCGAAACAAATGCATTATTTCACCAGCCCAACATGAAAAACCAAAGGGGATCGGCATGAATGCTCGAAACCGCCGAGCACAAAATTAGTTTTTAGAGATTGCAAAAACAACCTAGGGTCAGGACTCATTAATTAACGCGAAATGGCGCCCGACATGACAAGAAATACAAGTCATCAAACCAAATTCCTTCCCACCATATCGTGTCAATTAATGAGTCCTGACCCTAACCAGAAAGCCTCTTTTTTCCAAGGCGCGGATGCAGGCGCATGGCCAGCCAGGCGCAGATCAACAAGGCTCCGCCACCTGCCGCAAATACGCCTGAGAGCGGCGAGAAAACGAGCACGGTGCGGGCAAAGGCAGGCGCCACAACGGATGATACATCGCGGAAGGTTGAGTAGACCGCTGCCATTTCTGTGCGCTCGGAGGGCTTGACGGTCAGCAGGAATGGCAGGCCGCCGGAGATATCGAGAAGCACCAGAAACATTGTCGCCGCCAGCAACAGGCCGATGGTCATCATCGGAATTTGTGTCGTGAATGTCGCCACCACAAAAAAGATACCGCTGCCGACAAAGCCAGAGATGATCGATGCTTTTACGCTGGTTTGTTGAAGATAGCGGAGCATGAACGGGGTTAGGAACAGGAAGGCATTCGAGCAAGAAAGCGCGATGCCGCCGAGCTGATTGCTCAACCCTGCCTCAACGGCAAAAATTGGAACATAGATGATGTAGATCGCCCAACCGACGGAACGAATGACAGCAAAGGTCCAACCGGCAAGCAGCGAGGGTTGCGCGAAAAAGCGTGGCAGATATTTGAGTGGATTTACGGCAGCTTGTTTGGCCCGCATGATCACTTTGCCGTCCCCAAGGCGCAGATACCAAAACCAGCCCAGCAAAAACAGAACAGCGACGATCGACATGATAAAAGGCGCGATCGGCGAGCTATCCATCAGCCACACGCCAAGAAAAGGACCGATGGACCAGGCAGCGCCGCTGAACAATAGACGCGTCGACTCATTCTTGCCCATGGAGGTTCGTTCAATAAAGTCCATCACATAGGCATTGAAGCAAACGGTCATCACCACCAGAGCTGCTGCATTGAGGAATACGGCCAAGGGTATCAAAGCCAAGCCGCCGAAGATGCCAACAAGATTGCCGAAAATCATGGTCAACGCGCTGCCCGTATAGAGCCAGCGCCTCGGCACCATCCGCGCCAGCATTGGCGTAAAAAGCGCTACTGTCAGCGAGCCTATGCCAACCAGCAGATAAATTTCCGACACGGTTTTTGCGTCGCCGAGAGAACGATACATAAGAACAGGAAAAACTGAGATGAGAATGCTTCGGGCGGCAGCTTCGCAAGCTGCAAGAATTGCAAATGAACGCACCCCTGCCTTTGCTGGCTGGTAGGTCGTCAAGGCAATGCGGCGTTGAACCATTGGAAACCATCAAGCGGCGAAACCCGCGAAAATCATTTGCTTCGGCTATTGCCGATAATTTGGGCAGGTTCTGCCTTTAATGCGCCAATGGCAAGGGGCTGTATGCGAAAACTTGTGTCGTATGGAGGGGGGAACAGAACTCTATTTGGGCTGACGTTTCTATGTATCAGAATATTCAACACAAATATTGTTTTCAGCGATTCTCAAAACCGAACGGGCAACATATGTTGGCCCGTTTGGAAAAAATTCTGCCGGATGCCCTTTTAGGATCAGGTCTACTGCGGATTGTAAAGTCCTTGGAGCGGGATCCACCAGGTCTTCAGTTTTTCTGGCTCCAGGCACAATTTTATATATTGGATATGTTCCATTGGAGCGCATTTTTAATTCATAATCATGAACTTCAGTGTGCTTTCTTGGAATTTTTCGTACAAATACGCGTTTAGGTTCCACCACCTAACTCACCACCACTTCTTGGCTTCGAACTTGCCTGCAGCGTCTTCGATGATATGGGCGGTTTGGAACAGGGTTTCCTCTTCGAACGGCTTGCCGATGAGTTGAAGGCCAAGCGGCAGGCC
>JBAUHS010000081.1:0-20427 GCA_049680405.1 Salaquimonas sp.
GCGGAATTCAGGCTCAACCATCAGCGCCAGCTGCGCATTGCAACCAAATATTGGCAACTGACCCAGAACTGGTTCGCTGATCATGGTATCGCGATGTACCGGATTGTCGAAAGTCTTGGCGCTACCGAGGGCGCTCCTGCAGCGGGGACAGCGGACATCATCGTTGATATCACCTCAACAGGTTCAACACTGACTGCCAATAATCTTAAAATTTTGAAGGACGGCATTATCCTCGATTCTGAAGCCAATCTCATCGCATCGCGGAAAGCCCGATTGTCCAAGGAGGATCGCGCAGTGATGAAAAAGGTTTGCGCAGCGATTGATGATTCTCTTTCCAAATAGCAAAAAGCCGCCAATTGATTTAGGCGGCTTTCTGTTTTTTCGAGATGGGTCTTCAGTTTAAGTGTCGCATTTACCCACGGCGGGCATCCAGCGAATAAGCGCCCGGTCCTGATACGGACAGCGCCAGGAAGCCGCCAGCAATTGCCAGATTTTTCATGAAGTTGATCATTTCAGCCTGAACCGCTGGGTCGAAGTGAAAGATCAATCCGGCAACAAGGCAGAACAGGGCGAGTGCATAAGCAGCCAGTCTGGTCTTGAAGCCAACCAGGATCATCAATCCTGCAACCAATTCAAAGACCGCGGCTGCCCAAGCCAATAGTGTGGCAGCAGGCAGTCCTTTGGATGCGATGTATCCTGCAGTCCCGGCAATCGCGCCAAACTTGCTTGCGCCAGCCATGATGAAAATGAAAGCCAGTAAAATACGGCCGATGAGAAGTGTCAAATTGGTGTTCATTTTGGTTTTCCTAAAATTAATTGTATTGCGAATTTACCGGATTTGATTGTTCACTTCTAGCAGTAGTCTTGAAACGCACTGTTCACAAATATTGCTGGTTCGGCGGGCGAGTTGGGAATCAAAAAGGGCGATCCGAAGATCGCCCTTGATTTGATGGTATGAACTTTATGACGTTCTAACTCGCGAAGCGAGTTATTACATCATGTCGCTAGTTTGGCCCGCTTGCGAGGCAAAACCATTTGAGATGATGGACGCCTTTATGACTGCGGATTCAAACAAAAAGAAAAGGCCGCCAATAGCGACCTTTTCGTGTTCTGATAAGAACAGCATTTTAAGTGGTTCAAATCTTGCGCATCCTTCGCTGATCGCTCAGTCTACGTGCGATTTGAACTTTCTTACATCATGCCGCCCATACCACCCATTCCGCCCATGTCAGGCATGCCGCCGCCGCCAGCGCCTTCTTTGGCTGGTTTTTCAGCAATCATGCACTCTGTTGTTACCAACAGACCGGCGATTGAAGCAGCATCTTGAAGAGCTGTACGGACAACTTTAACCGGGTCAACAATACCCATGGCAATCATGTCGCCATATTCAGCTGTCTGAGCGTTGAAGCCGAAGTTGGCTTTGTTTGCATCAAAGATTTTACCAACAACGATAGAGGCTTCTTCACCAGCATTCGTTGCGATCTGACGGCAAGGAGCCTGCAAAGCACGACGAACGATGTTGATGCCAGCTTCTTGAGCATCGTTAGCACCTTTTGAGGTGATTGAAGTAGACGCACGAAGCAAAGCAGTACCGCCGCCAGGGACAATACCTTCTTCAACAGCAGCGCGTGTAGCGTTCAAAGCATCATCAACGCGGTCTTTACGCTCTTTAACTTCAACTTCAGTTGCGCCACCAATACGGATAACAGCAACACCGCCAGCCAGTTTGGCCAAACGCTCTTGAAGTTTTTCGCGGTCATAGTCCGAAGAGGTCTCTTCGATTTGCGCTTTGATTTGACCAACGCGGCCTTCGATCTCTTTTTTCTTTCCGGCGCCATCAACGATTGTTGTATTCTCTTTTGAGATTTCAACTTTTTTGGCTGTGCCGAGCATATCAAGCGTAACGTTTTCAAGCTTGATACCAAGATCTTCAGAGATCACCTGACCACCGGTCAATACAGCGATATCTTCCAACATTGCTTTGCGGCGATCACCAAAACCAGGCGCTTTAACCGCAGCAATTTTCAAACCGCCACGCAGCTTGTTCACAACGAGAGTTGCAAGAGCTTCGCCTTCAACATCTTCAGCGATGATAAGAAGCGGACGTGAAGATTGAACCACTGATTCAAGAATTGGCAACATAGCTTGCAAGTTTGAAAGCTTTTTCTCGTGAAGAAGAATGTAAGGATCTTCAAGGCTGGCAATCATTTTCTCTGGGTTGGTCACGAAATAAGGTGACAGGTAACCGCGGTCGAACTGCATACCTTCAACAACTTCAAGCTCTGTCTCAGCAGTTTTTGCTTCTTCAACAGTGATAACGCCTTCATTGCCAACGCGCTGCATGGCTTCAGCGATCATGTCGCCGATTTCTTTTTCGCCATTTGCAGAAATTGTACCAACCTGGGCAACTTCTTCAGAGGTTTTGATTTTCTTGGCTTTTTTCAACAAGTCCGCAACCACTTCGGTTACTGCCATGTCGATGCCGCGTTTCAAGTCCATCGGGTTGAAGCCAACAGCAACAGCTTTGTTGCCTTCTTTAACGATAGCCTGGGCCAAAACAGTTGCAGAAGTTGTTCCGTCACCAGCTTTTTCGTTGGTTTTTGAAGCTACTTCACGCACCATTTGTGCGCCCATGTTCTCAAACTTATCTTCAAGTTCGATTTCCTTCGCAACAGATACACCATCTTTGGTGATACGCGGTGCGCCGAAAGATTTGTCGATTACAACGTTACGGCCTTTAGGACCGAGCGTCACTTTTACTGCGTTGGCAAGGATATCAACACCGCGCAACATTTTTTCGCGGGCTTCTGCCCCAAATTTTACTTCTTTAGCAGCCATTTTCTGCTCCTGTAGCGGGTTACTGTCTTTCAAGCACCCTGGGTTATTTTGATAATTGTATGAGGTTCGGGATTAGCCGATGATGCCCATGATGTCGGATTCTTTCATGATCAGCACGTCCTGGCCGTTTACCTGGACTTCTGTTCCTGACCATTTACCGAAAAGAACGCGGTCGCCGACTTTTACATCAAGTGCAACAACTTTACCGCTTTCATCGCGCGCACCGGAGCCAATAGCAACGATTTCGCCTTCGGAAGGCTTTTCTTGCGCTGTATCAGGCAAGATGATGCCACCAGCTGTTTTTTCTTCTGATTTTACTCTGCGTACCACTACACGGTCGTGAAGCGGACGGAAGTTCATTTTAGCCATCGTTAATTTCCCAATTTTTAGAACGATCTACCTGTTTCTCATTTGGAAAGCAGGGCTTTTAAGCCTGTAAGGCATTAGCACTCCTTAAAGGAGAGTGCTAACAGCGTTGAGATAGGAACACTGCAGCTCCATGTCAACGGGATTATCGAACAAAATTCAGAATCTTCTGATTCTTGTTGTTTTGGTAAACGTGTTTGAGGTCTGATACTGCCGAAATTCAGAATTTGAGGAGTAGCTTCAGGTTGATCTGGCGAATTCCAATGTAGAAGTCATCGTTTGTCTGTTGAGATATTTGTCAGTTGTGAGGCTTCTTCAACATATTTCCCGAATTTGATTGCCCGGGCAGGCGATATGAAATTACCCTGGCCAAGTGAAATATCCAGATCAATCAGATTGGAGGCGTGATGCGCCTTTTCAATGTCGGTCGCAATTGGCTCCACTCCAAGGCGCGCTAATTTTGGAAGAAGCACATTGGCACGGCGTTCGCCTTGAACGGGGGTGTATTCCAAAAGTTCGTTCACGGGTATTTTGAATGCGATCACACTTTTCCGGTTGGCGATTTTCAAAATTGCGTCAACCCCGGAGCAATCTTTCAAGCCTGGTTTAAAACCATATTCCTTCAGTTCCATAAATCTGGCGATCTGCGCATCATTGAGACGCTCATACTTTGCCATAGGAAGATAAGGTACAATGATTGAAGCCAGTTTGGTGTCGGCTTTAAGTCGATTGATAATCTTTGACCAGGTTTCATGGCGAGGAACAGCGAGACTGACCATTGTAAAATGAATGGGAAATGATTGTCTGTCTTCTTCCATCTGTCTGGAGATTTTCGAAAGAGCAGTGATCATATCAAGATCGAACTGGCAAAGTTGTGTATCGCTCATTCCTCTTAGAATATTCTCAACAGGTTCCAATCCATCCTTGAGTTCGACAAATGCAAACGCTTCAACAGCCACAATCTGCTTGTTCATCAGATTTATAACTGGTTGCATTTTGATCGAGTATGCGCGCTCGTCCAGGCTTTGGGTAATGGCAGCTCTGTTTAATCGGCGATTTTGCGCAGGCGGGTCTGGGAGTCTGTCGCCAAAGGCGCGGTTTGGCTGCAACCTCACAACATTTTCATCGTCATATTGGCTGATATCGACCAATGCTTCGTCCTCAGCCAGTTTGTGTTTTTGCAGCGATGCGGCTTTTGTTTCGAGAATATGTATTCTGTCAGTCAGAGCGGTGAACAATGCGTCATTGTCCTGGTCAATCTCAATTTCCTGGATCCGGCGAAGCAAATTGTCCTCGAGGCCAAAAATGGCAGCAAGCCGCTTTTTCATCTGGTCTGATTGATAGGCAAGCATGAAATAATTGAGCAGAGCCATGAAGACGCAAAACAGGGCTGCGCCAGCAACAATTGTATTGAAATCAGATAAGTCGGTATATTGTTGCCATCCATGGGCGATGCCTGCGGCGACGGCCCCGATAACCAACGGGATCATTATTTTTTTCAAAAGAATTCTCATGTGATCATCGGCCTCTAAATTCTTACGAAAGAAGGTTGCTTTGATACCGGTAAATATCCTTCAAAAATCGCGATTTAATATAAGCACCTTTTAGGCACCAAATAAACAAATTACCGAAGCTTTGGTAAGCAGACATGATTAAGATCCCAGCCTTGTGCCACCTCGCTTTGCCTATGTCATGATTATTTGGATAAGAAGTGTTCTGCTTGACGTAACCCAGTAGCTTTGCGACATAGGCTTTTACCTTGGCCATCTCCGTAAATGAATTCACCCAACGCTAATATAAAGAGCTTTCCTCTCATGACGACTTTGACTGGCGATACCAAAAGGATAAACGGTCTCTCCGAGATCGCAGACAATTACAAATTGGTTCTCTGTGATGTCTGGGGCGTGCTGCACAATGGCGTAACGCCCCGCAAAGGCGCCATCGAGGCACTGACAGAATTTCGTAAATCAGGGGGCACGGTTGTCATGATCACCAATGCTCCACGCCAGCGAAAATCTGTTTTCATTCAGCTTGAAAACATGGGTGTGCCGGAAGGTACCTTTGATACGGTGGTCACCTCGGGCGATGTGACCCGCGACCTTATTCGAAATGGAGCGAAAAACATGCTCCATATAGGGCCGGAAAAAGACTTGAACCTTTTTGAAGGAATTGATGTCAATCTGGTCAACGAAGAAGAGGCCAAAGCAATAATCTGCTCCGGCCTATGGAATGAGCAGACTGAAACGCCGTCAGACTATATTGAGCAGTTGACCCGCTTAAAAAACAGAGGTCTGCCGTTTATCTGCGCCAACCCTGATATTGTGGTCGAGGTTGGTGATCACCTTGAATATTGCGCTGGAGCAATTGCGCGTGAATATTCAAACCTTGGCGGGACTACTATTATTGCCGGTAAACCTCATCATCCCATCTATGACGTGGCAATTGCCGAGGCTGAGAATATCTCAGGCAAGGTATTTGAAAAACAGGATATTTTAGGCATCGGCGATGGAATGCCGACCGATATTAAGGGCGCAGCGGATTATGGCATTGATGTATTATATGTCAGTGCGGGAATTCATGCCGGTGAATATGGCGATGCAGACAACCCGGACCATCAGGGGGTAACGAACTTTCTCGCAGAAAACCATGCGCAGCCTGTGGCCTATTTGCCCCGACTGGAGTGGTAGGCGACTTTATGATACCTTCTGACAAAATATTTGAGGGCACAAAGACGTTCCCTGACAAATTGAAAGGCGGCGTTGTTGTCATTGGCAATTTCGATGGTGTGCATTTGGGGCATCAGGCTGTGCTGCAAGATGCACTTGATCTTGCAAAAAAGAAGAAATGCCCCGCGATTGTGCTAACCTTCGAACCGCACCCCCGCACATTTTTCAGACCGGAAATTCCCGTATTTCGTCTGACCCCACCTCATTTGAAAGCCGATTTGCTAATTGAGTTTGGCTTTGATGCGGTCGTGAGTGAAAATTTTGACAAGGATTTGGCAAATCTTGAGGCTGAGGAATTCATTTCCAAGCATCTCGTTGAAAATCTACAAGCCTCTCACGTGGTGATCGGTTTTAATTTTCATTTCGGCAAAAACCGCCGGGGAACGCCAGAACTGTTGGTAGAAGAAGGTGAGAAAGCCGGATTTGGCGTGACAAGGGTCCAGCGTTATGTGGATGCGGGCGGGGAGCGCGTGTCTTCGTCGCGTATTCGAAATGCCTTGGAAGATGGTGATATTGCCCGGGCCAACATATTGCTTGGAAGATGTTGGAGAGCTCGCGGTCAAGTAGTAAAAGGCGCCCAATTAGGGCGCACCCTAGGATATCCAACCGCAAACATAAAACTGCATCCGGCTACCCAATTACGCCATGGCATTTATGCCGTTCGCCTAATGCGGCCCGATGGATCGGTTCATGATGGTGTCGCAAGTTATGGCAAACGCCCGACATTTGATAATGGCGCTCCACTGCTCGAGACTTTCATCTTTGATTTTTCCGGCGATATTTATGGCGAGTTTATCGCCGTTGATCTGGTTGGCTGGATTAGAGCAGAAGAAAAATTTGAGAGTGCCGAGGCGCTGGTGGTTCAGATGGACAAAGACAGCCTCAAAGCAAAAGAGATTCTTAGCGAGAACAGGACCTAGAGCTTGGCCGGACCGCGAAATATACTAATTACCGGTGGCACGTCTGGCATTGGCCTTGCGCTTGCGGACAGACTTTCGAACAAGCACAGAATTCTTGTAACCGGGCGGACTTGCACGCCGGCACTTGATGTCCTGATTGGGGAGCGGCCGGATGTAGAATTTCTAAGTCTTGATCAATCGGACCCGACACAAATTGCCAGTGCTCTGCAGCAAAAGCTGGATGAAAAAGGCTGGCAGCATATCGACAATGCGGTGCTTAATGCGGGCGTTGGCTTTGTCACCGATCCCGTCGCTGAAACCGCAACAGCCATCCGGCAAACCCTTAGGGTCAATCTTGCGGCCAATATCGCGATTGCTCATTTTCTTTATCCATATCTGAGCAAGAATATGGGTATGCTGAGCCTGATCGGTTCCACTGCCCGAAAAGGCGCGCCTGATTTTGCTTCCTATGCTGCTTCAAAAGCCGCTCTGCACGGATTGGCTCGCGGTCTTAAAGAGGAATGGCGGAGTAAAGTTTGGGTGCAGGCTTTGCATCCTGGACCGACAAAGACAGATATGCACCAGAAAGCTGGTTTGAAGCTCGGCTTGGTTCGTATGGTCTTCATTGATCCCAAATCCATGGCACAAATGATCGAACACGCGATGGCACGGCACAAATTTTCCGCCAATCTTGGTCTTGCGAACTACTGGGGCGGTGGGCAATTTTTCGGGAAGGGGCTTCAATGAGTGACGCCTATGCAAAACGTGCTTTGATTACCGGCGCTTCTATGGGACTGGGCGAGGCGCTGGCATTGCAATTGAGTGCACAAGGTTGGCATCTGACCACAATTGACAGAGAGGCTGACGCGCTAGCGGGACATGACCCCACTCCCGATCACATTTACATCCAGTGCAATCTTTCAGATGCGACGGCTGTGGATGCATTGGTTGAGCAATTGTCGAGCGGAGCGGCGTTTGATCTGGTGATCATGAATGCGGCCACCAGCGCCAGTGGGAAATTTGAAAATATGCCCTTCAGCGCCTATCAAAAACTAGTAGCTCTGAATGCTGAAACACCTATGGTGATGGCTGCCGATCTTGGATCTAAAAACAAATTTACCAAAGGCGCAAACCTCGTTTTCATTTCTTCGCTTTCCCATTATACAGGATATCCCGGCGCCAGCGTTTATGCAGCCACAAAAGATGCGATAGCAGTTTATGCAAAAAGCATACGCAAACCATTTGCAAAACGGGGTATAAGTGTTTCCTGTGTGTTTCCCGGTCCGTTGAAAACCTCTCAGGCAGAGCGTCATAGCCCCAGAGGGGCAAAGGCTGAAAAGCGAATGTCCCCTGAAGAGGCCGCTAGACTGATCCTCAAGAATGTTTTTTCCGGCAGGCATTTGATTATGCCCGGAGCAGGTTCAAAAACCTTTGCTCTGTTTGGCAAACTCCTGCCCTCAATAGCTGATCGTGTTATGCGAAAAATCATTTATGAAAAGCTGGACCGGGACGTTTATTGAAATGCGCCTTTTGGTCTTTATTCCTTAACGCCTAACTGCTAAAGACAAGCTATGAAACAGCGCAGAAACCTTATATTTTTCATACGAATTATTGGCCCGGCCTCAACCTACTTGTAGGAACGAGTCCCGGGAATGCTGATCTGCCGTTTTTTCGCAGTGTGATTGCGTGAAAACATCTCCAAACAGTTTGAGTAAAAACCAGATGGTTGCCGACCCTTATCAAAATCGATGGGCGGTTCATGATGTGAAGAATAATGACCGACAAACAAAACAATGATTCTGCTGCAAAGTCTGAAGGCCGCAACTGGTCTGAAACGCTAAACCTGCCTGTAACCAATTTCCCCATGCGTGCCGGACTGCCGCAAAAAGAACCGGAGATCATCGCCCGCTGGGAAAAGATGGACCTTTACAAAACCCTGCGTGAGCAATCGAAGGGTCGCCCGAAATATGTGCTGCATGATGGCCCTCCATACGCGAATGGTAATCTGCATATCGGCCATGCCCTGAATAAAATTTTGAAAGACATCATCACCCGTTCGTTTCAGATGCGTGGATATGATTCCAATTATGTTCCCGGATGGGATTGTCACGGTCTTCCAATTGAGTGGAAGATCGAGGAGCAGTATCGCGCCAAAGGCAAGAACAAGGACGAAGTGCCGATCAATGAATTTCGCAAGGAATGTAGAGACTTTGCTGCACATGGGGTTGGCATTCAATCGGAAGAATTCATGCGCCTTGGCGTTACAGGCGATTTCAAAAATCCCTATCTCACCATGGCCTTTGAGGCCGAAGCCATCATCGCCAATGAGTTGATGAAATTTGCCAAATCCGGCCAGCTCTATCGCGGCTCCAAGCCGATCATGTGGTCGGTGGTTGAGCGCACGGCTTTGGCCGAAGCCGAGATTGAATATGAGCAATATGAGTCTGATACGGTTTGGGTGAAATTTCCTATCGCAAGTTCAAAAGAATTGGCCGGCGTTTCAATTGTCATCTGGACAACTACGCCGTGGACAATCCCTGCCAACAGGGCGGTATGCTATTCGACCCGCATTTCTTACGGCTTGTATGAAGTGATTTCAGCAGAAAATGATTTTGGACCCCAGTCGGGCGACAAATTGATCTTTGCTGATAAATTGGCCGAAGACTGCGCTGCCAAAGCCAAGGTTGAATTGAAAAAGCTAAGAGATGTTTCTGCCAAGGAACTGGGCGAAATCTCACTTTCTCATCCTCTCGCGGATGCTGGTCTTGGCGGTTATGAATTTACAATCCCCATGCTTGCTGGTGACCATGTAACAGATGAGGCCGGAACCGGTTTTGTCCATACGGCTCCATCGCATGGCCGCGATGACTTTGAGGCCTGGATGTCAAATATCAAAACCATCGAGGCTATGGGAATTGATACCCGCATTCCATTCCCTGTGGATGATGCTGGTTTTTACACGGAAGATGCTCCGGGCTTTGACGGCGCTCGCGTTATCGACGACAAAGGCAAAAAGGGCGATGCCAATGACCGTGTCATCAAGGCGCTGATCGGGGTAAGCAATCTTTTCGCCCGTGGTCGTTTGAAACATGAATATCCTCATTCCTGGCGCTCGAAAAAACCAATCATCTTCCGCAACACACCTCAATGGTTTGTCTATATGGACAAAGAGGGCGTGGTTGGCGACGGCTCCAAAACCAATATGGGAACATTGCGCCAGACAGCGCTGGCGGCAATTGAAGAAACACGCTTTGTACCATCGCGCGGCAAAACACGGCTGCATGGCATGATCGCAGACCGTCCAGATTGGGTGCTTTCGCGCCAAAGAGCCTGGGGCGTTCCGATCTCAGTTTTCCGCAATGTCGAGACAGGCCAGGTTATTCCGGGTCCTGAATTTGACAGGTCCGACGAATTGATGACTCGCATCAAGGAAGTATTCGCAAAAGAGGGCGCAGATGCCTGGTATGCTGAAGGCGCTAAAGAACGCTTTCTTGATGGCTTTGTGAGCGACCAGAAGAACTGGGAACAGGTGCGCGACATTCTGGATGTCTGGTTTGACTCTGGCTCAACTCACGCATTTTGTCTTGAAATGCGGGATGATTTGAAATGGCCTGCAGATTTGTATCTAGAAGGTTCAGACCAGCATCGCGGCTGGTTCCATTCGTCTCTGCTGGAAAGCGCTGGAACCAGAGGCCGTGCGCCTTATGATGCCGTGCTAACCCATGGTTTTGTGATGGCCGAAGATGGACGCAAAATGTCCAAATCGCTTGGCAATCAGGTAACTCCTCAGGAGGTGATCAAACAATCTGGCGCTGATATCCTTCGTCTATGGGTAGCGTCGGCAGATTATTCTGAAGATCTGCGTATCGGGCCGGAGATTTTGAAGACCTCCGTCGATGCCTATCGCAAATTGCGCAATACAATCCGCTGGATGCTTGGAACCCTTGCCCATGATAAAGGCGAGGACATTGCCTATGCTGATATGCCTGAACTTGAGCGTCTAATGCTTCATCGCGTGGCTGAACTCGATCAACTGGTTGAAGATGGCTATAATGCGTTTGATTTCAAGCGCGTATTCTCCGAACTGTTCAAGTTCATGACGGTCGAGCTTTCGGCGTTTTATTTTGATATTCGCAAAGACGCACTCTATTGCGACGCGCCCTCAAGCGTCAAGCGTAAGGCATCCTTGCAGGTCGTCAGAATTCTGTTTGAGTATTTGGTAAAATGGATGGCGCCTTTGATGCCATTTACGATGGAAGAAGCTTGGCTGGAACGCTATCCAAATGCTCAGTCAGTTCACATGGAGCAATTCTCTAAAGTGCCCGATGAATGGAAAAACGAGGCACTTGCGAAAAAATGGCAAAGTGTTCGTAAAATCCGCCGTGTTGTAACTGGAGCCCTAGAAGTGGAACGTCGCGAAAAGCATATAGGCTCATCGCTTGAATCTTCTCCGGAAGTCTATATCGAAGACGCTGCGCTGATGGCTGTGCTGGAAGGGTTGGATTTCGCAGAAATTTGTATCACTAGCCAGATCAGCATTTCAGCGGGCAAAGCGCCTCAAAATGCATTCAAGCTGGATGATGTGACTGGCGTTGGTGTGGTACACATTCCGGCAGATGGCAAAAAATGCGCGCGTTCCTGGCGGATTTTGCCTGAAGTCGGAAGCGATCGCGAATATCCAGAGCTATCCTTGCGTGATGCTGCCGCAATTCGCGAAATAGACTTAAAGATCTGAATTAACCACATAGGTTGATTTTTGTGGCATTTCAGGCAGTTTCTCGTGAAATTGCCTCCAATACGGGGGAAGCAGCGTTTGGCGCGTTGCGTCGGTGGACAATTTGCGGTATTTCTGGGAAGAATTTACGGCAGGTCAGATTTATGCCGCATTCATCCCTGATTGAATGTCGATGTAGTCTTGGTCGCCATTTTGTGCAGATCATGCCTTTTTGGTGCTTCACTGATGTGAGGCTCTATAGGAAAGAGTTTTTGTTGTGACGTATTCCAGTTTTCCTACGGCTCGCGCCACCAGCCTTGCAGCTTTATTGCTTGCCGGATCAGTTTTATCCGGCTGTATTGGTGGAACCACCTATGGAACTGGCGTTACGCAGGAAGCACAGACGGTTCAGGACTTGTCCAATATTCTGTCTTTGAAAAGGAAGAAGAACAATAATATTGACTATTCTTCCCGGCCAGATCTTGTGGTGCCTGAACAAAGGCAATTGGTTGAGCCAGTTGATAAACAGGATACTGCACAAGATCCAAATTGGCCCGAAACGCCGGAACAAAGAGTTGCGCGAATAAGAGCAGAGGCAGAAGAGGCCAATGGCGGCTCACTTACCGAACAGATTCGCTTTGCCAATCAGGAAAAGGATTTTCGTTCTACACAGCCGAAAGGACGTTTGAAGGCCGCTCCACTTGGCCAGGGTGTTCCAAATATCAGTTGTGATCCGGATGGGATCATTATGCGCCGTTGTACGTCAAACGAAATCAGTAAAGCAGTTCGTGCGGTTCGTAAAAAGGAGTCGGGTGTTAGTGATGGCACTGTAACCGCCCGTAGATATCTCACAGAACCTCCGGTCGAGTATAGAACACCTGCGTCAACCGCTGTGTCTGGTGATGCTGGCTATACTGAAGAGGAATTGGCAGCGATTAAAGAAGCAGAAAAACAGAAAAAGCTGGATTTACAAAATTCACGCTTCTGATCCTTACGCATGATCGCGTTTGTTCCTAAAAAAATCTTTTAAAATCGCTTCTGCGTCTTGTTGAGCCATGCCTGAATATATTTCCGGCGCATGGTGGCAAATTTCACTGCCAAAAAAGCGCACGCCATTTTCTACTGCTCCGCCTTTGATATCTTCAGCACCAAAATAAAGGCGCCTAATCCTCGCAAAGGATATTGCTCCAGCGCACATCTGGCAGGGTTCTAGCGTTACATATAAATCGCAATCATTAAGTCGCTCCTGGCCAAGCTTTTGGCACGCTTCGCGAATGGCCAGCATTTCCGCATGAGCGGTCGGATCCTTCAACTCTCTTGTGCGGTTTCCAGCCTTAGCAATAACTTCGCCTTTGTAAGTGATCACTGCGCCAACAGGCACTTCATCGCGCTTCAAGGCTGCCTTGGCTTCGTCCGATGCTAACGTCATAAATGAGTTCATTTGGAAGGTCCGATGATTTCAGGCTTTACGTCATTGTGAGCGGTTACCGACGCAATAGCCAATTGAGTTCGCGCTCTAGTTAGCTTAGGGTCAGGACTCACTAATTGCCACGCAATGGTAGGAGCAAATTTATACGGAAACAAGAAGCAAGACAGCAGGAAGTCTTTTGACTTTTAATATCTTGCGACGCAGTAGTTCGTGAAAATTTGCCCTATCTGAAAGACGCTCCACTATGACTTCGAACTCCTTCTTCAAAGCTCTCGAACGGGCAGATTGCCCGCTCTTGGAGCTTTTTATCGTATTTCTCGTCATATCGAGCGCCATTTCATGTCAATTAATGGGCCCTGACCCTCGAGCATCAAATCATGCAAAATAAACAACCCTCACCAGATACAACTTCAAAACTAGCGGAACAAAAACCGGAACGCTTGGCCAAGCGGATGGCTCGAGCCGGACTTTGTTCGCGCCGTGATGCGGAAAAGTGGATTTTGGACGGGCGCGTCAAACTGAACGGTAAATTGCAAACAACCCCGGCAATCACCGTCACTGAAAAAGATCATATTGTTGTGGATGGCAATCCGTTACAGGCAAAAGAGCGCACCCGCCTTTGGCTTTACAACAAACCATCAGGACTGGTGACAACAAATAATGATCCTGAGGGCAGGCAAACCGTATTTGACGCACTACCGGAAAGCCTTCCACGGGTTATTTCAGTCGGCCGCCTTGATATCAATACAGAAGGTCTTTTGCTGCTCACCAATGATGGCGGTCTGGCTCGCATTCTGGAACTGCCTAACACTGGTTGGCTTCGTCGATACAGGGTGCGTGCCCATGGAAGCGTGACACAGGAACAACTCGACACGTTAAAGGAAGGCGTTGCGGTCAATGGCGTGCTGTACGGTCCCATTGAAGCCTTGATTGATCGCGAGCAGGGCGCAAATGTCTGGATAACCATCGCTTTTCGTGAAGGTAAAAACCGGGAGGTAAAAGAGGTTCTTGGCTCGCTTGGTCTTGTGGTCAATCGATTGATCCGTGTTTCCTATGGGCCATTTCAGTTGGGTGATATGCCAACGGGAACAATCAGGGAAATCAGGGGCCGGATGCTTCGCGAACAATTGGGCGAAAAGCTGATTGCAGATTCTGGAGCTGATTTTGATGCGCCTTTGGTGAACCAGGCCGCTGATATTCCCAGGACCGCCAGCAAGGTATCGCAAACCGGCAAAAACAAGCGCAAATTTGAAAAACTGAAACGCGGTCAGGCGAGCGACGATTCCCTTTCAAGAATGTCAACCAAAAGCCCCGCAAAAGCCAGTAAAGCGCGCAAGGCGCCAACACGGAACAAGGTTGAGCAAGGCGTGAGCCCTAAAGAAAACACCTCCGTTGCAGGAGCCAAGAAATCGAACAAAGCAGGCTGGGCAAAGTCGTCATCCACAAAGGCCCATTCCAAAGCAAGCCGAAACAACACTTCAGGTGATTTGAATGCGGATCGTCGGCGGTAAATTTCGCGGTCGTCGTTTATCGACGCCTTCATCTGACAAGATTCGCCCGACAACTGATCGTACCCGCGAAAGTTTGTTCAATATATTAGGCAATCAGATCGACTTTGAAGGCAAGCGCGTCATTGATGTTTTTGCTGGAACGGGAGCCTTGGGACTGGAGGCAATGTCTCGCGGCTGTGGCTATGTTTTGTTTGTGGAAGAAAGTGCCGAGGCGCGCGGTTTGTTGCGAACCAATGTCGAAGCATTGGGCCTGCAAGGGGCAAGCCGGATATTCAAGCGCGATGCCACAAAGATAGGCGAGGCTGGAACCATTACCCCTTTTGATCTGGTGTTTCTCGATCCTCCCTATGGCAAGCAATTGGGCGAGCAGGCGCTTGCGGCCCTTGTTCGAGGTGGATGGCTCTCAATGGACGCTCTGATTGTACTGGAAGAAAGGGCGGATTGTCTTCCCGAATCCCTAGATGGATTGAGTGTTTTGGACACTAGAATTTTCGGTGAAACGGGTATCATGCTGCTGGAGCCAAGATAGCCCTGTAGGGTGTAGATACAGTCATTACGGACTTGTAACGTGCAAGTGAAGAGGTAGGGCTGTAATTATGTAAATGCTACCATATTCTATATCGATTACATGCAAATCAAATCCACTATTATACAGGAAAACCATGCGCCAAATCTCATTCTTTCTGATTGCTCTTGCAGTATCCATCCAGCTGTCAGTTGTCGCAAAGGCAGAAATGTCCCTGGCTCCGCCAGACATCACCAGAAGCCAATTGGATAACGGTCTGGAAATAGTGATCATACCGGATCGCCGAGCGCCGGTTGTCACACATATGATGTGGTACAAAGCAGGCTCAGCAGATGAACCAAGAGGTAAATCAGGCATTGCGCATTTCCTTGAGCACTTGATGTTCAAGGGAACCAAGAATGTGGAAGCTGGTGAATTTTCCCGCAAAGTCGCTGAAATTGGGGGGCAGGAAAATGCTTTCACAACAGTGGATTTTACGGCCTACTATCAGAAGATTTCCCCCGATGCCCTTGAAATGGTGATGGGCTATGAGGCCGACCGAATGGAAAATCTTATTCTCAATGATTCCGTTATAGAGCCGGAAAAGAATGTGATTTTGGAAGAGCGCCGTTCGCGGGTGGATTCCAATCCGCGTTCAATCCTGGGAGAAACCGTTGATGCTGCGCTGTTCAAACACCATCCATATGGTACGCCGATCATTGGCTGGCAAAACGAGATGCTTGAATTGACCAAAGAAGATGCTGTTGCATTTTATGACCGGTTTTATTCACCAAATAACGCCATCCTGGTAGTTGCTGGAGACGTTGAAATTGCCGAAGTGTTGGCTATGGCTGAGCGCACTTATGGAAAAGTGAAACAGCGTGTTCCTAACATCATTCGCGAACGTGTGATTGAACCAGAGCCTACTGCTGCAAGAACGATTGAATATGAGGATGCAAGGGTAACACAACCTTCATTCAGCAGGCTTTATCTGGTGCCATCTTATCAAAATGCCGGAGACCACGAGGCAGAGGCATTGGAACTGTTGGCTGATATTTTGGGTGGCTCTTCAACCAGCCGGATATACAAAAGCCTGATCCTTGATAAGGAAATTGCGACCTCTGCCGGTTCCTGGTATCAGGGATCTGCTCTGGATATGACACGATTTGGTTTTTACGGAAGCCCCCGTGGCGAAACGCTGATTGAACAGGTTGAAGACGCGATTGACGAGGTAATTGCTGATGTCGTTGCAAACGGCGTGACTGAACAGGAAGTAGACCGAGCCCGCAACAATCTGTTGAAATCAGTGATATTCGAACGCGACAGCCAAACAACCATGGCAAGACTTTACGGTACAGTGCTTTCGCTGGGCGGAACTTTGCAAGATGTTGATGAGTGGCCTAAGGAACTTGGCAAGGTTACGGCAGAAGACGTCAACGCTGTAGCAAAAAAATACCTTAAGAAAAGTCGGTCGGTTACTTCCTTTTTGAGGCCTTTATCATGAATACATTTCGTTGTTTCCCCAGAAAAATCCTCACTATTATTATGGCCTTACTTCTTTGGGGCGCTGGCCACTCGCTTGCCAATGCGATAGAAATCCAGCAAGTAAAAACCCCATCTGGAATAACAGCCTGGTTGGTCGAAGATTATACCGTTCCGCTGATTTCTTTTTCCATGGAGTTCAAATCAGGAAATGTGCAGGATCCCGAAGGGCTGGAAGGGCTGACATCAATTCTGGCCGCAATGATGGATGAGGGTGCCGGTGATCTTGATACCGCAGCGCTGAAAGCTGAATTGGAAGACCGCGGAATTGAAATTGGATTTTCATCCAGTGCGGATGATTTCAGCGGTGGCATGCGCATTCTCGCTTCTGAAAAGAATCGGGCTTTTGAACTGATGCAGATGATCCTGATGCAGCCAAGATTTGAAGCCTCTTCCCTTGAACGCATTCGTTCAGCCTTTATCTCGGCAGAAGAAAGAGGCAAATCTAATCCAGATACAATCCTTGGCAACCGGTTTCGCGACGCTCTATTCGGCGGTCACGTCTATGGACGTGAGGCAAGAGGAACTGCCGAAAGTCTGCCCAAAATCACCCGTGAAGACCTGATCTCACATCATAAAAATATGTTGGCAAAAAATAATCTCTATATTGGCGTGGTGGGAGCCATCAGTCGACCCGAACTGATTGACTTGATAGAGGCTACTTTCGCCAATTTACCTGATGAAGCCAATCTGAAAGAAATCTCTGATTTTGTCCCGGAATTTGGCAAACGCGAGCATATTTCATTCCCAAGCCCGCAAACTAAGGTATCCTTGGCGCTTCCGGGCATGAAACGGGAAAATCCCGATTTTTTCGCTGCCCATATCATGAACCATATTCTTGGCGGAGGCTCTTTTTCGTCTTGGTTATATGAAGAGGTTCGGGAAAAACGTGGTCTTGTCTATGGTATTGGCACAAATCTGACGACACTTGATCACAGCGCTTATCTTGCCGGTGGCTTTGCCACAAAACCGGAACAAGCAAAAGAAGCTTTGAGCATCATGCAAGCTGAAATTGAGCGTATGGCGAATGAAGGTCCCAGCGCCGATGAGCTCGAAGCAGCAAAGAAATTTGTCTATGGAACTTACGCCATCAACAATCTGGACACATCCAGCAAAATTGCGAATGTTCTTGTCGGGCTGCAATCGAGCGAGCTTGGAATTGATTATATCAATACCCGAGGCGCTTCGATTGAGGCTGTAACGCTTGATGATATCAAACGGGTGGCAAAAGAGTTGCTTGGACATTCGCCAACGATTATCACCATAGGACCCGGCGACGCATGAAAGCCTGAGTTTATGCCATGATAATTCCAAAGCGTAACAATTGGAACAAATATGCCTGATACAACAAACATTTCTCTTGCTCTTGGCGGTGGCGGGGCAAGGGGAATTGCCCATGTTCATGTGCTGAAAGCATTTGATGATTTGGGTGTCCGACCAAGACAGATTGCAAGCTCTTCCATCGGCAGCATTGTTGGCGCCGGTTACGCATCGGGCATGAGTGGCGCAAATATCGAAGACTATTTTCTTCAAACATTCTCCAATCGCACGGCAGCCCTCGGAAAACTCTGGAAAGCGCGACCAGACCCGATGCGGGCATTGGTCAGTAGCAATAAAAGCACCGCAGCTTTCGGACAGATGGATGTCGAGAAAATTCTGGAAGTGTTCCTTCCAAAAGACATGGCTCGAGATTTTGAGACTTTATCGATCCCACTGAAAATTACCGCGACAGACTATTACGGCAACAATCTCAAAATTCTTGAAACAGGGGATTTACGAAAGGCTATCGCAGCCTCTGCTGCAATTCCCGTGGTCTTTATGCCAGTAATCATTGATGACTGTGTGCTAATCGACGGCGGTATAATCAATCCGTTACCCTTCGATTTGTTGGATAGCCGAAACAAGACAGTTGCGGTAGATGTTGTGGGCCTACCGCGCGGTGAACAAGGCACGCTGCCTGGCAGGATTGACCTCGGTTTTGGAGCCAGCCAATTGTTGATGCAGAGCATTACCAACATCAAGCTTGCGGCTTCCCCGCCGGATCTTTTTCTTCGCCCCAATGTGGATGCTTTCCGGGTGCTTGATTTCCTGAAAGTCAAAGAAATCCTGGAAGCAACTAAACCAATTTACAATGACACGAAAATCGGTTTGGAAAAATTGCTGGGTTAGGGCGTTAAACGAACCGGGTAGGCCGATTTTACATTCCTGCATTTCGCCCGGATGTGAAAGGTGAGTTGGCAGTTGGTGGTATCTGAATTGAAATCCCTTCCTTCAAGGCCTGCTTGGGAAGATTTTTGAGAACTCTCAAGGCAGCAAGCCAAGCGAGAATTCCAAATACGACCCCACCAAGCCCCCACCCAATAATGATGCCTTGTGGTCCCCAGTTCGACCCGAAATAGGCAAATGGTACGACACCCAAAGTGGCTCTCCCCCAGTTGAACACAGTGGAATATATCGGGTGATCCAGATTGTTGAACGCAGCATTGGCAACAAATAGAAGACCATTGAAAATCTGCGTGCCCGCCACGATATAGCAAAATACCTCAATCATGGCGACAGCATCGCCTTTGGCGCTGAAAGCGCTGATGATTGGGTTGGTCATCAAGGCGATGAGGGCCCACATGGCAATAACATAGCAAATGGTGAAAATCAGGCTGTCCCGCATGGTAGAGTTTACGCGTTCCAGTTTTCCAGCGCCGTAATTCTGCGAAATGATAGGCCCAACCGCACCCGAAAGCGAAAAGATCGCCGCAAAGGCCAGCGGGACAATTCGCCCGACAATTGCCCATCCCGCAACCGCATCATCGCCGAAATTGGCAATTGAGCTAGTGATATAAGCATTGCCAAATGGCGTCGCAATTTGAGTGAGAACTGCAGGAATACCGATCCGCATGAATGGGCGCAGAAACCTCGACACATCCAACACGCTTGGTAGCGCAATCATGTTGTGAACCTTGATGGTCCCGTGAAAACCGACAAGGACAAACAAGGTTCGAACTATCACCACGGATATGGCAGCGCCTGTAATGCCGAGGTCGAAATAGAAAATCATCACCGGGTCAATCGCCGCAGCAGCGATGCCGGAACTCAAAGTCACATACATCGCCCGTTTTGCATCCCCCTTGGCACGCAACAATCCAGCGCAACACATGCCGATCCCTAGTAGAGGAATGGACGGCACAGTAATCCGCATGAAATCTGCGGCGATTGTGTGAG
Source organism: Salaquimonas sp. (assembly GCA_049680405.1). GTDB lineage: Bacteria > Pseudomonadota > Alphaproteobacteria > Rhizobiales > Rhizobiaceae > Salaquimonas. Next base: position 19,747 of record JBAUHS010000081.1, read on the forward strand.
TTGCACCTTTCGCGCCCAATAGATCGAGCGAAAAATCAATACTGATATAAAGCACAAAAGATAGCAGGGTGGACATTGCCAACATGATCATCAGGCAAGCGCCTGCTATTATTCGAGCCTCTTCTTCGTCTCCGCGCCCGATAGCCCGCGCTGTAATGGCGGTGGCTGCGATGGTAAAACCAATGCAAACGGAAACTGCAAAAAAAATGACCGTAGCGGCATAGCCAATTGCTGCTGCCAAGGCCTGCTCACCCAGCAGTGAGATATAAAACAGGTTTGCCAAATCGACCAGAAATATGGCAACCAGCCCAATCGCTCCGGTGCTCGACATCACGGTCACATGACGCATGGTTGAGCCTGTCGTAAAGGCGGCTTTATTGGTTGGTGTGGAATTCATCGAGTAATTGATTTCTGTTTCAGTATTTGTATTTTATCTGCCATCTGTGTAGCTGTGACCTATTAATCACCAGATTATGTACCTAGATATATGGCGCAACCCATCGATTAAGTCGAGCGGGCTTGTGCCATCGGTTGCGACTCGGTTTAGATTGCCCAAAAGTGAAACGCTGCAGGTGGTTGTGAGGTAAGCAACTTCGGTTTAAGCGTTTGCTGCGATTTTATTTGATAGGATAGTGAATTGACCATTGATTTTGCCAAGCTTGAGAAGAACTCCCAAATGCT
>JBAUHS010000082.1:0-37792 GCA_049680405.1 Salaquimonas sp.
GCCTTGGAGTATTTTTCTTCCAACATTGCGGAAAGATTGGACGACACTCCCTGCATTTGACGGGCGCCAAGGGCTTCAATGCGGGTTTGCTCCACGCGGTCATATATGGCGCGAGCCTGCTGTCCAACGGGGGCATGTCTATTGTGAATAACCTTGTTGTGGCAGGCAAGGCGAAGAGCCATCGAGTCGCCATAGCCCCTCGTTGCATCCAGTTGGGCTCTGGTCATTTTCCGACCCGGGTCAGTCAGTTTGATCTGGTCACCAACAAGAGCAGGGCGGTCATTGGAAAACACGACCTCGACACCGGGCTTTTGGGCAATCGCACGCACGCAGTTCGATAACGCTTGTTTTAGCGGTTCGAAATCTGCGGGCTTTGAACCCTTTTTGTGATTGTCGCCCAGTTTCGTCATTTTTGGCTGGCCATGCCGCCTGCTCCCAAGGTTAGTTCAAGTTGTTAGCTCAAAATCAGGTTTGCAGTTGATTCCGGCAATTCTTCGCCAAAGACACGCTGATAGAACTCTGCAACGGTTGCCCGTTCCAGTTCGTCGCATTTATTGAGGAAGGTCAAACGGAAGGCCATAGCCACATCACCGAAAATTGTAGCGTTTTCGGCCCAAGTGATAACGGTACGTGGGCTCATCACAGTGGACAGGTCACCATTGATGAATGCGCCACGGGTCATGTCAGCAATGCGTACCATTTTGTCGACAGTGTCGCGGCCTTTTTCGTTTTGAAAGTCTTTGGCTTTTGCCAAAACAATTGCCACTTCATCATCATGAGGCAGATAGTTGAGCGTTGTTACGATAGACCAGCGGTCCATCTGTGCCTGGTTGATCTGCTGGGTACCATGATACAGGCCAGTGGTGTCACCAAGGCCGACGGTGTTGGCTGTCGCGAACAGACGGAAGGCCGGGTGCGGAGTGATAACGCGGCTTTGATCAAGCAGGGTCAGACGGCCGGAAGTTTCAAGAACGCGCTGAATAACGAACATCACATCAGGACGGCCTGCGTCATATTCATCGAAAACCAGAGCAACATTGTTCTGATAGGCCCAAGGGAGAATACCATCGCGGAATTCAGTGACCTGCATGCCATCGCGAACAACGATTGCGTCTTTACCAATCAGATCGAGGCGGGAAACATGACTATCAAGATTGATCCGTACGCAAGGCCAGTTGAGGCGCGAGGCGACTTGTTCAATGTGGGTTGATTTACCCGTACCGTGATAGCCAGAAACGATGACCCGGCGATTATGAGCAAAACCGGCCAGAATTGCCAAGGTTGTTGGCTTGTCGAACAGATAATCGGGATCTTCCTCCGGCACATGTTCGGTGCGCTCTTTATAAGCTGGCACCATCATATCCGAATCGATTCCAAATTTTTCTCTTACAGATACTTGGGTATCTGGCATGCCATCACTCATCCGCTTAATCTCCAACAGGGGCGGTTATCATTATACCAGCTTGTTTCTGAAAGAAGGCAACAGACATATACAGTACCAGAGAGCATTAATGCCTTGGCCTCTGGTTGAGACATTGTCTTGCTTTCGGAAACTCAGTTAAGGACAAAGCCTTTTGCCAGCATTCCATTCATCTTTCGATTAGCCGTTTTTTGGCTGCGAAACAATGCCGGATGCGGGGCATGGTGACGCTTAGCGAACACCGTTGGCCAAGTGTGTGACCGGAGATGGCGTCCAAATTTGTAAGTTCAATCGATTTTCTACGAAAAACCGGCTTTTTGCAGGATTTTATAAGCAAAAATGATCTCGCGAAGCCGTTCTTCAGAACTACGGTCGCCCCCATTGGCATCCGGGTGGTTTTGCTTCACCAGCAATTTATATCTTGCTTTTACTTCTTCAGCCTTGGCGGTATGGGGTAAATTAAGATCATCAAATGCTTTTTTCTCAAGGGCCTTGAGTTTACGTGCTCTGATAGGCGCTACGCGACCTGCTCTGGCAGCGGCGCCATAATTTGTGCGGTTATATAAGCGCTGAGCACCTTCCGCGTTTGGATTTCGCTCATTTAGCGGAGGATGTTTACTGGTTTTATTGCTTGAAACTTGCCAGGTTGGCCGTGCGCCAGTGATCGCCTCTTTTTGGAATTTGGCAATTGCATCGTCATCAAGACCGGAGAAATAATTGAAATTCTTGTTGTAGTCGCGGACATGGCCAATGCACATCCACAAATATTGTCCTTCGCGGTTGCGGCCCATAGGCGCTTTGTGCGTTCCGGGGTTCTCACACCCCTCCCATTGGCAGAGCTGCTTTGCAGGCTCTTCCTTTTTCTTGCTGGACTTGTTTCCAACGCGGATCGAATCGAAAAGTGAGGATGTAGGTTTCATGAGACTGTTATAGGGTTTTGATGATTAATGAACAAGAATTGACAACCAGATTTCTTCAACGCAAAAAGCCCGGTTATGACTTTGTGTCAGGTGATTTGGTATCACATGATCTTTTGTAAAGGATAAAGATATGGGTTTTTCCCAGTCGATTGAAAATAAAATCAAAGCTGAACTTGCTCCAACCTCTGTTGAGATCATCAATGAGAGTCATTTGCATGCCGGGCATCAGGAGAGCTTTGACGGCTCGGGTGAAACCCATTTACGAATCAAAGTTGTTTGTGAAGCCTTTGAAGGGATGAGCCGGGTAAACCGACATCGGACTATCAATGGGTTGGTACAGGAAGAAATCGACCAGGGCCTGCACGCTATCGCAATAGATGCAAGAGCGCCTTCGGAAGTTTAGCAATAACCCATTTACAGATTACGAATCCTAATCTCGGTGATTCTGTTTTTCTCACGTTTCATGACGACAAATCGTTTTCCAAAAAATGTGAAAGTTTGTTTTTCGTCGGGAATCATTTGGGCTGCGTGAATCACAAGACCTGCAATCGTCGTCGCTTCCTCGTCCGGCAGGTTCCAATCCAGAGCCCGGTTGAGGTCGCGTATCGGCACATTGCCGTCGACAATGATTGAGCCGTCGGGCTCTGTGCTGACGCCGCTTACTTCAACATCATGCTCATCGGCAATTTCGCCGACGATTTCCTCCAGGATGTCTTCCAGGGTTACAAGTCCCATCACTTCGCCATATTCATCAACAACCAAAGCAAAATGGGCTTTGTTGCGCAAAAATGCGTTCAATTGGTCCCTCAGTGAGGTACTTTCTGGCACGAACCATGGCTTTGCCGCGATTTTCAGAATGTCAATATTCTTTGGTTTTGCGCCAGAGCCGATGGCCCGAAGCACATCTTTTGCATGAATAACGCCAACAATATTTTCACTCGTCTCTTTCCATAATGGAAGCCTCGTATAAGGGCTCGCAAGGATTTCCTGAACGATAGCTTCAGGCGGTTGATCGGCGCTGATTGAAAGCATCGACGTGCGGTGGATCATTACATCGGACACTTCCAATTCGTGTAAATCCAGGACCCCACCAAGCCGATCCTTGTCATCCTTGATCACAGCGCCATCGCTGTGGAACACCTCGAACGCGCCACGTAATTCATCATGGGCGCTCAGCATATCTTCCGATTCATTGAGGTGAACGCCGAACAGTTTCAAAATTGCCTTAACCAGACCATTTGCCAATCTTGCGAAAGGCGAAAGGATGAAGACAAATATTTGAACAATTGGCGCAACCGTAAGCGCAAATTTGTCAGCATTCACAATTGCCCATGACTTTGGCATGATCTCAGCAAAGATCACCACGATGATGGTCATGATCAAGGTTGCAATGAAAATACCTGAATCGCCAAAGACTTTCAGGAAAAAACTGGTTGCAAGGGCAGAGGCGAGAATGTTCACCAGATTGTTGCCGATCAAAAGGGTGCTGATCAACCGATCCTTGCGCGTGATCAATTGTTGAACTTTTATCGCCCGTATGTCGCCATTTTTTTCCAGCGAATGCAATCTTGCCCTTGAGGCCGCTGTCAAAGCGGTCTCAGAGCCGGAGAAAAATGCAGAAAAACAGATCAGAAGTAGAATTGTTCCTAGCAGGAACCAATCAGCCGGTGTCATTTGAATTTCACTTAAACAAGCGCCTCTTTAAGAAATGCCAGAACTTCGTTGGGGGAAACATCATTGGCAATATAGGATTTTCCGATGTCTTTTGTAAGGATGAATGTGAGTTTGCCGCGAGAAACCTTTTTATCCTGAGCAATATAGGCCAATAACTCTTCTGCGCTTGGCAGTTTGCCTGGAATCTCGGATATTCTTGTGGGTAGACCGCAGGCCTTCAGATGCCGTTCAACGCGCTCTACATCCTCAATGGAGCACTGGTTCAAGCGATTGGAGAATTGGTGCGCCAAAACCATTCCGATTGATACCCCTTCGCCGTGAACCAGCCGCTTATTGTCATAACTTGCCATGGCCTCCAGAGCATGTCCGAAGGTGTGGCCGAGATTGAGTAAGGCGCGATTGCCCTGTTCTTTTTCGTCCAGGGAGACGATGTCCGCTTTGGACTGGCAACTAGTCATCACCGCATTTTGCAAGGCAGGCCCAAAGGCAAATATTTCCTTATGGGTATTTTCCAACCAATGGAAAAAATCAGGCTTGTTGATCAGTCCGTATTTTGCGACTTCCGCATAGCCCGCAGCAAATTCACGTTTGGACAGGGTTCGCAAGACATCGGTATCTGCGATCACCATAATCGGCTGATGAAATGCGCCAATAAGGTTTTTACCATGGGATGAGTTAATTCCTGTTTTACCTCCAACTGAGGAATCCACTTGAGCCAGCAGACTCGTAGGTATCTGGACAAAGTCCATTCCACGGCGGGTAATGGATGCGGCAAATCCGGCAAGGTCGCCTACAACTCCTCCGCCAAAAGCAATAATCAGATCATTGCGTTCCAGTTTGGCATCCAAGATTTGTGATACAACATTTTCCAGAGCAACCATGGATTTTGACTGTTCGCCGGGTGTCACGACAATGGTGCTTGCCTCAATCCCTGCCATTTCAAAGCTGCGTTGTAACGTCTCACCATGGGCAGCCATGACGTTGTCATCGCTTACAATAGCGCATCTGGCCCCAGGCCGGATTGTTGCAATCATATGGCCAGCATTTTCAAGAAGGTTTGATCCGATATAGATGGGGTAGGATCTTTCTCCCAATTCAACGATAAGTTTGCTTTGTTCGTTCATTATGTCTGGCTCAATAGAAATTGGCTAAGTTGCTGGATTACCGCTTCGCGTGTGTGATTTTTGGAAATCTTTGATGATGGAATGTGTATATCGGCAAGTGCGTAAATTGGCTCTCGTTTTTCCTTTAGCGCTGCAAGAGTCGCGCGAGGATTTTCCGTTTGCAGCAAAGGCCTCGTGCCGGGCCTGCGCATGACACGTGACATCAACAAATCCAGATCAGCGGTCAGCCATATTGAAATCGCAGATTTTGAAATTTCGTCGCGGGTTGCCTGAGAAACAAATGCTCCGCCGCCCAGTGAAATAACCGAAGATCTGCTGCCAAGAAGGCGTTGGATGACTTTTTCCTCGCCTGAGCGAAAATATTCTTCGCCGTAGCTGGCAAAGATTTCAGGGATATCGAGATTTGCGGCAGCGACGATTTCATGGTCAGAATCGAAAAAAGGTAGATCCAATGCTGCAGCGACAAGTTTGCCGATTGCTGTTTTGCCGGAACCCATCATGCCAACAAAAACCAGGGAACGCCCGTTCAGCGCTTCCTGAATTTTTATCTTGTCTATTGGCTGGGGGACAGCCCGTGCCATTTTGTTACCTCTGAACAATTGTTTTACGGCTGTAGCACAACAATAATAGCGCTGCGTCAAGTAGGGGCAGAATTATAAGCAAATTGGGTTTTGTGTCGCTGAACTGATTCGGTGACAAAAATTCTGAAATTCCAAGAGTTCGCGAGCGTTAATCTGGCTTGAAGCAAGAAATAAACGGCGATAATCCATAGAGCAATTGAATTTGTTCACGTCGCCTGCCATAAAGCCAAGACTTAACTTTGGGCCGTTTGAAAGGTTTGGCATGCCAAGTCTCATCAGATTTATTGTTTTTTGTGCTATTTTAGCAGGCATTGGCTATGGTGCTATGTTTGCATTGGTTACCTATGTTGAGCCGCAGCCTAAAGAAGTGTTAATCAAAATACCGGCCAACAAACTGAATCTACAATAGAGTTCAGGTGTTTCATATTTTGGCGGGAGTCGTTTTTTGACCTTAAGAAACGCTGATCATTATCTGGCGGAATCTTTTTTGGAAATGATGAGTGCCGAGCGTGGGGCAAGCCCGAATACGCTTTCAGCCTATCGCAGGGATTTGATCCGATATTATGACCATCTGGGTAACCAGGGTAAAACAGTCAAAAATGCTGGAACTGAAACGATAAGGACTTTTCTGGGCTCGATTTCACAAGAAGGTCTATCCTCAGCAAGTCAAGCGCGGATATTGTCTTCGGTTCGGCAATTTCATAAATTTCTGTTTGCAGAAAATGAAAGAAGCGACGATCCAACGGCTTCGGTTGACGCGCCGAAAATGCAAAGACCGCTACCCAAGATTTTGAGCGTGGCTGAAGTTGATCAACTCATCCGTAAGGCTGAAGACCTTACTTTGGTAAAACCTGGTTCTAGCGACCAATTAAGGGCGCTGAGAATGAATGCGCTGCTGGAAACTCTTTACGCCACCGGAATGCGGGTCAGTGAACTTGTCAGTCTTCCCTTCAGTGCAGCTCGCTCAGATGGGCGATTTTTGATGATCACAGGCAAGGGCAATAAAGAAAGATTGGTCCCGTTGTCTGAAAGGTCTAAACAGGCAATGGCGGCTTATCTGAGGGTATTGCAGCGAAATGATGCATCAGGCGATGAAAAATATTTATTTCCTGCGCAGTCTGCTCAAGGGCATTTTACCCGCCAGGCATTCGGTCGGGATTTGAAAGATCTGGCTATCAAAGCCAGGATTGCTCCGGCGCGAGTTTCACCTCATGTGTTGCGCCATGCATTTGCCAGCCATTTGCTGCAAAATGGCGCTGACTTGCGCGCTGTTCAACAATTGCTCGGGCATTCCGATATATCGACAACGCAAATCTACACCCATGTTCTGGACGAGAGGATGCGTGAATTGGTAGAAGATCACCATCCTCTGGCAAAACTTGGTAAAAACGTCTAAGAGCCTTTGGCTGGCGCTTTTGGATAGCTATATGTATGGTCAAAAGCGAAGCGAAAAATTGTTCAGATAAAAGAAGACAGGTTTCAATTCATGCGTTTGTATCTCGACTTTGAAAAACCCGTAGCCGACATTCATGGTAAAATTCATGAATTGAAAAGCGTCAGCGAGCCAGACGATAATGTTGATCTATCCAAAAATGTCGAGATGCTGGAGGCGCGGGCCGAAACTGCATTGGCGGGGCTCTATTCAAAGCTAACACCTTGGCACAAAACTCAAGTTGCGCGCCATCCTGACCGCCCGCATTTTGTTGACTACAAGCAGGCGCTTTTTACTGATTTTGTTGAATTGGCAGGAGATCGTTATTTTGCCGAGGATTTTGCTATTCAGGCTGGCTTTGCAAGGCTGAACGGTCAGCCTGTCGCTGTGATCGGACAGGAAAAGGGGGCTGACACTGAAAGTCGTATCAAACATAATTTCGGAATGGCGAGACCGGAGGGTTATCGCAAAGCCGTGCGGATCATGGAATTGGCTGATAAGTTTGAAATTCCGGTTGTTACTCTTGTTGATACAGCAGGAGCATATCCAGGAATTGGCGCTGAAGAGCGCGGTCAGGCAGAAGCGATCGCCCGCTCAATTGAGGCCTGCTTAAAGGTCAAAGTCCCTATTGTTACTGTGGTGATTGGTGAGGGTGGCTCTGGTGGTGCGATTGCCATAGCCTCATCGAACCGCGTTTATATGCTTGAGCATTCGATCTATAGCGTGATTTCGCCAGAAGCCGGCGCATCGATTTTGTGGCGAGATGCCGCAAAAGCTCAAGATGTTGCAACGGCCATGAAAATGACCGCGCAAGACCTTCGGGAGCTTGGCATCATTGACGGTATTATCACTGAGCCGGTAGGCGGCGCCCATCGTCACAGCGATCAAGTTATCGCAGAAACTGGAAAAACGATCGAGGCTGCCTTGAGGGAGTTTGCAGGCATGGAAGGCGTTGATATTCGTGAACAACGCCGCGAAAAATTCCTGGCAATCGGCCGAAATCTTACCTGATAATTTGAGATTGCAAGAACCTCATGACATTGTCGTTACTTGTAACCAATAACTTCTTGTCAACATAATTGGGTGCATTATGCTGGCGACCCGGTGGAAGCGAGCGACCTATGCTTCGGTTTTTGCCTCTATCTGGCTGGATGATTATTCATAATTTATTGTATGAGCTGGTAAAAATGAACTTTGCCGACACTGTTACAAAAGCAATTCGATTCAACAAATTTGGCCTGCTTCTTGCCGTGGGCATCGCTGTGTCCGGTTGTCAGGGAGGCATTGATAGCGTTTTCCCCAAGGCTGAAAAACCTATCCCAGATCATTTGATCAAGAAGATGAAAGCAAAAGGGATGACTTCCGCATCCCCAATTTTGCTTAGGATTTATAAATCTGAGAACGTGTTGGAAGTCTGGAAGCAAAAAGATACGGGCCGATATGACCTTCTTGAGACCTATGAAATTTGCAAATGGTCTGGAAAACTGGGCCCGAAATTCAAGGAAGGTGATCGCCAGGCTCCTGAAGGGTTTTATAATGTTGGCAAGGGGCAGTTAAATCCCCAGTCGCAATATCACCTGTCGTTCAATATCGGATATCCTAATAGTTATGATCGTTCTCACGGGCGGTCTGGCACTCATTTGATGGTCCACGGTGCTTGCTCTTCTGCGGGCTGCTACTCGATGACCGATGAATTGGTGGAAGAGATCTACGCCTTGGCACGCGATGCAATCAAAGGCGGCCAGGATTATTTTCAGGTTCAGGCTTATCCGTTCAGAATGACTGCTGAAAATCTGGCTAAAAATGCCGCCAGTCCGCATTTCGAGTTTTGGAAAATGCTTAAAGAAGGCTCGGATCATTTTGAAATTACGAATTATCCGCCAAAAGTTGACGTGTGTGAGAAGCGATATCTATTCAATCGCGAGGCCGTTGGTGATCAGAAATTTTCATCATCCAATGCTTGTCCTCCGGTCACTATGCCTGAACGCCTTTTGACTTCATACAAAATCAAACTTGCTGAACAGCAGGCTGAATTCGAAAAAGCGTTGAAGCGCGAGCAGGCACGGGCAAAATTCAAAGGGTCTGAACTTGCAAATATGGACATCAGCGGGTTTTCAATCATTGCTGCCGGAAACGAGGTTTTACCGCCCGCGACCCCTGTTCCAGAACCGGTAATGGCATCAAATGCAGCGCCGTCTAAAACAGAAGTGACCATTTCACCGGAAGATGCAGTTGTTGAGAATTCAGGAACCCAGGAAGCCGCAATCGCAACAGAAGCGCCTGCAAGTGCTGAAGCACAAGAAACGCAAGCAGTTGTTAGTACCGATGAGACTCCAGTTAATGGCGCGCCAGCGGCAGAAACATCAAATGTTACGCCAATCCCTCAACCGGCTCAACGCGCTGCGGTTCCGGTCGTTGAGGAGGTTCAGACACCTGTCAAACCTGTCGTCAAGACGGTTGTTGGTCTGAATAAGTAATACTAGAAATGATGAGGAAGTCCGTAGCAGCTGAGATGCTGTTTGGACAGCCGCTTGAGTAGCTTTCGAAACCTGCGAGCTAAGAAGATGTGCAGACTATGGTTTGATTGTCCGTTCGAAAAAACCATATAGTGATAATGCACTTGGCTCAGTGAGGTGATGTTGATCAAACATCTTGTAACTACCATCCTCATTGATTGGGTTGAAAGTTTGCTGGCCATCAAAAAGCACGGGCATGGGATCAATCAACGTGACAAAATCAACAAACTCAACTTCCAATTCTTTGTACACTAGCGACAATCTAGTGCGGGTATGTTCTGCTTGTAGTCTAGATATTTCACAAGGATTGCTTGAGCCAGTTTTATTGTAGAAGGCACAGCGCTCCAGATTGGCACTGGGTAGCATTGGCGTATCGTTTACAAGGAACAATCTTAAACCAGCAGCTTTAAATTTAGGCATGTAAGCAGACAGATTTGATAGATAGTTTTGGGCCAGGTTGTTCATTTTGACTTCTATCTCAAGTGGAATATGTTGGCTGTTATTGTCGTTGAGCCTTTCGTGATAAAGGGCAATTACGACATAGTCCCCTGGATCTGAAACCTTGATGACGTGATCTAATATGCGATCATTTGTCATTATTCCATCTTTCCAAAAACTTTTTGGAAATTCAGTTTTTCCCTCAGTATTGATAAAAAAGAGATTTTTGTTTCGGTTTTCCATGAGCCGCTTCAAAGGGAACGTAAGTTGTGCGGCATGACTATCGCCAATAAGGAAAATGTCGCCGGGCTTATTATTCTTGGCCCCGCTCAAACATTCGTCTAACGGGTTTTCAAATCCTGCAATACGTAGTCTACCATGACATTTAATGTTTTCCCAAGGGGCGGGTAAGCTGGCAAGATCGAACCTGTTGGCATAGCCTTTGGTTTGCTTACCAATTAGGCCGAACGCAATCAGTATGATTGCAATTGACGAGCAAGTTGCAATGAGCGGTTTCAGCTTGACTGTGTTCTTTGACCTAAAAGGCTTTTCTACAAAATACCATGTGAGAAAAGCCAAAACAAAAGTCAGCACAAAAAGTGCAAACATTGCTGCATTTGAGGGCTCTTGAAGGCTTTGATAACGTGTGAATGCAAACAATGGCTGGTGCCAAAGATAGGCACTGTAAGATATCAGGCCAATGGCAACCAACGGACGAAGACTTAAAGCCCAATTTGTGAAAGTGCCGGGAGTTGCAAACAATATGATCATCGCTGTGCCAATGGTTGGGGGCAATGCTGCGACTCCAGGAAACAGTGTTTGATCATCGAAAGTAAACATTGAAAAACAGATAAGAGACAGTCCAATCATTGCGCCCAATTGGCGCTGGAAACTGGAGACCTTTAAATCCTGATGAAACAGGTAAAAGGCCACGAAAGAACCGACTAACAATTCCCATCCCCTTGTTGGAAATGAGAAGAATGCCTCCTCCGGTTTGTATAGGACTGATATTTGGGCGCCGATCAAACTTGCTACAAATAAAACTGCCAGCGTTTGTAATACTTTCCTAGTTCCGAGTTTCCATGTGAACATCAAGATAAGAGGAAAAATAATATAATATTGCTCTTCAACCGCCAAACTCCATGTGTGAAGTAATGGCTTTAGTTCTGCAACGATTTCGAAATAGCCACTTTGCTTCAAAAAGAAATAATTCGACGAGAAAGTTGCCGTAGCGGTGATGCTTCGCACAAATTCGTTCATATCTTTTGGAAGGAGCCAAAACCAAGCGAAGGGAATGCAAGTCAACATTACAAGAAACAAGGCAGGCAAAATCCGTCTTGCTCGCCTCTCATAAAAATTTGCAATACTAAATGTATTTGCTTTTAGCTCGGTAATGATGATTGTTGTGATGAGATAACCGCTGATAACAAAAAATATATCAACCCCGACATATCCGCCGCTGAACAGCTTTGATCCGCTATGATAAAGTATCACAGGGATCACAGCGAGCGCTCGCAAGCCATCGATCTCTGGCCTGTATTTCATTATTTTCCCCAGCCTTTTGGACGAAACTTTAGTTTGTTTAACCCCAAAAGACCAAGTGTTCCAGCTATGAGTTTACAATTTCCAACTGATGCCGCCGCTAATTAACAGACTGGAAAGGGGCAACGTCTTGCCGGACTGCAAAAACATCTGTCAAACAAACCTGCCATGGCAATGTTTGTATTTCTTGCCGGAGCCACAAGGGCAAGCAGCATTACGGCTGGTTTTTGCCCATTCTACAGGGACATCTTCCAGATATTCGCCTTCGTCCTGATCAATTCCCAAAGTTTGGGCAGCTTGTTTGGTTTCTGGATCGTTTTGTACCAGTTCCACCCGAGATAGCTGGGCTGAAACGACCTGTCGCAGATTGTTAAGCATCGTCTGAAACAGCTCGAAGCTTTCGCCTTTGTATTCTTGAAGCGGGTCGCGCTGGCCATATCCCCTGAAGCCTACAACTGATCGCAAGTGGTCAAGATTTACCAGATGCTCGCGCCACAAGTGGTCGATTGTCTGAAGGACCACAGATTTCTCAACATAGTGCATGACTTCTGGACCAAATCGGGTTGCTTTTTCGGTGTAGGCCTTGTCAGCCGCCTCACTGATGCGATCAAGAATATCCTCGTCCGCTATTCCTTCTTCTTCGGCCCATTCAACAACTGGCAAATCGAGATTGAGATAGGCTCCTATGCCTTCTTTCAAACCTTCGGTATCCCATTGTTCCGCATAAGCTTTTTCGGGTATATGTTTGGTCACCAAATCTTCGATCACATCGCCGCGCATATCGGCAACTGTATCTGAAATATCTTCGGCCTTCATTAGGTCAATACGCTGCTCAAAAATGACTTTACGCTGGTCGTTCATGACATCGTCAAATTTCAACAGGTTCTTACGGATATCGAAGTTCCGGGCCTCAACCTTTTGTTGGGCTTTTTCCAACGCTTTGTTAATCCAGGGGTGAATGATTGCTTCATCTTCCTTCAAGCCAAGCTTGGTGAGCATGCCGTCCATGCGGTCTGAACCAAAAATTCGCATGAGGTCATCCTGCAGGGACAGGAAGAATTTCGAACTGCCCGGATCACCCTGGCGGCCGGAACGTCCGCGCAACTGGTTATCAATCCGGCGGCTTTCGTGGCGCTCGGTTCCCACGACGTAAAGTCCGCCAGCTGCCAAAGCCACTTTCTTGGCTTCAGCGATCTCGGCTTTGATTTGCTCGATTTTCTTGTCGCGTTCCTTGCCTTCGGGAACATCGGCCAATTCATGTTCGATGCGCATATCCAGATTGCCGCCAAGTTGAATATCCGTTCCGCGTCCAGCCATGTTGGTTGCGATGGTGATCGCGCCTGGATAGCCCGCCTGGGAAACGATATAGGCTTCCTGCTCATGGTAACGAGCGTTCAAGACGCGGAAGCCTTCAACGCCAGCTTTGCGTAGTGCTTCAGCAAGAAGTTCCGATTTTTCGATTGAAGTCGTACCGACCAAAATCGGCTGGCCGCGTTTCTTGCAATCTTCGATCAAATATTGAATTGCCCGGTATTTTTCTTCGGCTGTGCGATAAACCTCATCATCGCCATCGATACGTTGAACAGGCAGATTTGTCGGAACATCAATGACTTCCAAGCCATAAATATCCATGAACTCTGCAGCTTCGGTCATGGCCGTTCCGGTCATGCCGGCAAGTTTGTCATACAAGCGGAAATAGTTCTGGAAGGTGATGGAGGCAAGCGTCTGGTTTTCCGGCTGGATCGTCACATTTTCTTTGGCTTCAAGAGCCTGGTGCTGCCCTTCTGAATATCTACGGCCTGGCATCATGCGGCCAGTGAATTCATCGATGATGACGATTTCGTCGTTTTTGACGATATAATCGCGATCTTTCAAGAACAGTTTGTGGGCTTTGAGGGCATTATTGACATGGTGAACAATCGAAACATTCTCAATGTCGTAAAGAGATTCGCCTTTAAGGTGTCCTGCTTCGGACAATAGCTTTTCGAGCTTCTCAGTGCCGTCTTCAGTAAAGCTGGTGGATTTTTGTTTTTCGTCCAGCTCGTAGTCGCTTTCATCGAGCATCGGGATGAATTTGTCGATAGTCACATAGAGATCAGAACGGTCGTCCAAGGGGCCTGAAATAATCAATGGCGTCCGGGCTTCATCAATCAAAATGGAGTCGACTTCATCGACAATCGCGTAGTGATGCCCTCTCTGGACCATGCTTTGAAGGTCGAATTTCATATTGTCTCGGAGATAGTCAAATCCGAATTCATTGTTTGTGCCGTAGGTAATGTCACAGGCATAAGCTGCTCTGCGTTCATCATCGTCAAGACCGTGAACAATCACACCGGTTGTTAGACCCAGCCAGCCGTAAAGTTTCCCCATCCATTCAGAGTCGCGGCTTGCCAGATAGTCGTTCACGGTAACTACATGGACGCCTTTTCCAGCCAAGGCGTTAAGATAAACCGCTAGGGTCGCCACAAGGGTTTTACCCTCACCGGTTCTCATCTCTGCAATATTGCCATTATGGAGAATCATTGCGCCGATCAGCTGAACGTCAAAAGGACGCATGTCCAATGCTCTTTTGGAGGCTTCCCGGACTACTGCAAAGGCGGGAATGAGAAGATCGTCAACTTTTGCTCCGTCCGCGATTTGCTGTTTGAACTCTTCTGTTTTGGCTTTCAGCGCGTCATCAGAAAGGGCCGACATTTCTCCTTCTAGGGAGTTGATTGAGTCCACTTTCGGGCTCAAGCGTTTGATGAGACGGTCATTTGATGAACCCAAGAATTTTTTAGCAATGCCTGAAAAAACACCCATTTAGGGATCCTTTTAATAATGCGCGATCTATTACAATATATGCCGCAAGTCGTTCTCGTTCGGAAATGTTTCGGCTACGTTTGAAACATTTCTTTTATTGATTTTTACCGATTTCACAAAATTAGAGACAAAATTCCCCGTATATGTGGACGATTGTTAAACGGACAGATAAGAGTGGGTTAATGTGATGTCAACGTCGATGGTATTCAGCTGCTTGATTCTGATCAAAAGTTGATCTGAAGTGATGAAAATTAATTCTGACAAAATCTGGCATTAAGTAAGGCAAACAACTAAAGCCAAACAAATATTCTGAAGGAAATTTGAATGATTAGACTGTCGAAATCCCTGTTAACCGTGTCTTTGATGGCGGTAGCCATTCTTGCGCCTGGTTTGGCCTTTTCCCAGTCAAAAGTTGTTGCGAAAGTGGGTGATATTGAAATTACCGAGCAGGAGCTTGTTTTTGCTGAGGGTGACTTGAATGAACAGTTTGCTCAAGTTCCAGAGGAGAAACGCAAAAGTGCGATGCTCTCGGCTTTGATTGATATCAAATTACTTGCCAGTAAAGCCAAGGCGGCAGGGGAAGAAGATAGCGAACTGTTCAAAGCTCAAATGAATTTTGTGCGTTCGCGCTCGCTTCATAATATTTATTTTCAAAAAAATGTTGTTGAGGCCATAACCGATGAGGAGGTCAAAGCGCGTTTTGAAAAGGAAGTTGCAGCTCTGACGCCGGAAAAAGAAATAAAGGCACGCCACATTTTGGTAAAAACCGAAGATGAGGCAAAGTCAATTATTGCCGAGCTTGAAGGCGGTAAGGATTTTGTGGAGCTTGCCAAAGAAAAATCGACAGGCCCCTCTGGCCCGAATGGCGGGGATCTCGGCTTTTTTGGCAAGGGCCAGATGGTTCCCGCATTCGAAGAAGCAGTTTTTGCACTTGAAAATGGGGCTTTCACCACAGCACCTGTTCAAACCCAATTCGGGTTTCACGTCATCTTGAAAGAAGAAGAACGCGATAAGCCACTGCCGGAATTTGATGCGGTGGAAGACCAAATTAGACAAATTGTTCTTCGTGAAAAATATTTTACGACTGTCCAAGAAGCCCGAAAAGAGATTCCGGTAGAAATCCTTGATGAAGCTTTGAAAGCTGAAGTAGAAGCGCTGACAAAATAATCGTTTCTTAGGAATAATAATGGGCAAAGCCTCTGTAAAAGTATCTCCACTTGCACCAACAATCTGGCCTGAAATGCCTAGCCTTGATGGCGTGAGTTTGGGAGCTGTTGAAGCTGGAATAAAATACAAGAACAAGCTGGATCTGGGGGCAATTTTATTCCGCCATCCTGCTAGCGTTGCGGGCGTGTTTACCCGCTCCAAATGTCCGTCTGCGCCCGTTGACTGGTGTAAAAAGCAGCTGACAAAAGGAAAAGCACGGGCGATCATAGTCAATTCCGGCAATGCCAATGCCTTTACGGGCAAGCTCGGTGTTGAAACGGTGAAAGTAAGCGCTGCTGCAGGCGCAACGGTATTCAACTGCAAGTCATCGGAGATTTTCCTGGCTTCAACGGGCGTTATCGGCGAGCCACTGGATGCCTCGGGTTTTGAGACGCATTTGGCAAAGGTTGAAGAAACCGCAATGGAAAATCAATGGGAAGAGATGGCAAAAGCCATCATGACCACTGATACCTATCACAAGATGGCAACACGAACTTTTTCCGTAGACGGTGAGGACTATCATCTGAATGGAATTGCGAAAGGCGCTGGAATGATTGCGCCTGATATGGCCACCATGCTGTCTTTTCTGGTGACAGATTATCCGGTTGAAAGCCAATTACTCCAGAAACTATTGAAAAAAGCGATCGATCCGTCTTTCAATTCCATTACTGTTGATAGTGATACTTCCACCAGTGATACTGTGCTGTTGTTTTCAGCGCTCAACAAACGCGAACCTGTCAAATCAGCAAGTGACAAGGGGGTCAAACTTCTTGCAAAGGCGCTTTTGGATGTGCTGCATGAACTGGCTATGTTGGTGGTTTGTGATGGCGAAGGCGCGACCAAACAGGTTGAAATCAGGGTAAGTGGTGCTAAATCAGCCAAATCGGCAAAGGTCATTGCAATGTCTGTTGCCAATTCTCCTTTGGTGAAGACAGCCATTGCCGGAGAAGATGCCAATTGGGGTCGTGTAGTGATGGCCGTAGGAAAATCCGGCGAGCCAGCGGATCGTGATAGATTGAAAATCCAGTTTGGAGACATTGTGGTCGCCGAGAAAGGCCAACGGGTCAAAGATTACTCAGAAAGCGCTGCTGCAGCTGTCATGAAAAATGCTTTTATTCCGATCGCTGTTGATATCGGGTTGGGCAAAGGCGAGGCAGTTGTTTGGACCTGCGATCTGACGGCCGAATATATAGCAATCAATGCTGACTATAGAAGCTAGAGTTATATCGATGAAGATGTTTGCTTTTCTCAGTTGGTTGATTTGCCATGCATAATTTGGCTCAAATCCGATTGTTGGAGGCAGTGAGTTTTCGCTCTTTTCCGGCAACTACTACGCTTTATGACGGCACTTGGGCTATTCGCATGACGGCCGGGCATCCCGCCAAGCGGCTTAACTCAGTCAATCCGCTCGATCCGCAGGACAGTCTTGATCTTGAAAATCGGATTAAGAAAGCTGAGCACCGCTTTGCCGGTTTTGGCAGGCCGTTGGTGTTTCGTCTAACTCCTTTGGCGCCTGACCAGCTGGCTGTTATGTTTGAAGATTGGGGCTGGGAACAATATGAAGAGAGTATTGTGATGATGCTCGATTTTGATAAGGCGGATTTATCAAATGGTCAGAACCAGGTTCCGTTAAAGGATGTTGGTAGGTGGGTTGATGAGTTTATTAGGCTTTCAAACGACAAGAAAGAAATCAAACCGGGATTGGTCGAGGTGATTGGGGCTACCCAACCTGACACAGGTTTGTTTTTACGAACCAACCCCGACAATAATGAAACGGCAAGTATGGTTCGGTGTGTGTGCGATCAGAAAATCGGCGGCGTTTTCGATTTGGTTTCGTCTACTGAAATGCGCCGTCAAGGACATGCGAAAAACGTATTGCAGTCAGCCCTGTTATGGGCAAAACACAAGAATGTAACGAAGGTCTGGTTGCAGGTGGTTGCTGAAAACGCCGCCGCCAATAGTCTTTATCACTCACTGGGCTTCAAGGAAGTTTACAGATACAGCTATTGGAAACCTCAAGGCAACGATCAAATCTGATCAGGCGCTCTTCTGTAAATTGTCTGTTTGAAAGCAAAAATATGAAAACAGTTTTGGTCAGCGCATGCGCTCTCATTGATGCGGATAATCGAATCTTGCTTGCTCAACGGCCGGAAGGAAAATCTTTAGCGGGGCTTTGGGAGTTTCCCGGCGGGAAGGTAGAGCAGGATGAAACACCGGAAGATGCTCTTATACGTGAACTTCACGAGGAACTTGGAATTACAACCTGGAAAACCTGCCTCGCGCCCATTTCCTTTGCCAGTCATTCCTATGAGACATTTCATCTTTTAATGCCCCTTTATATTTGCCGGAAATGGGAAGGGGCGCTGGTTGCCAAAGAAGGTCAGGCCTTGAAATGGGTAAGAGCAAAGCAATTGCGGGAATATCCAATGCCGCCTGCTGATGAGCCCTTAATTCCAGCGTTAATTGATCTTTTATAAAGTTGTGAGACTTTTATTCGAATCTTGGGTTCCGCGTGATTTTGCGGACAGTTTGGGTAAAGAGGGATTATACAATGGCTTACAGATTATCAGCGCAGCTTGAAAAAATTAGCTTTAAGAAAGCTTTCAAGGCCGACCAAAGCGGAAGCACAACAACCCAGACGGCTATGCTGTTTGGCGCCATTGCAATGGCCTTGTCGGTACTGGTCGCTCCTCAATTGCAAAGCGCCGTTGAGGTTTATGCGGAAAATAAAGCTCTTGGCATTGACCATGTCATTACAGGCAGTGTGAAACCTTCCAAGCAATACACAGTCCGTAAAAGTGTTCTTGATAAATAATTCAAGAATTAACCACTTACGTTATCAATTTTTGTTAACCATTTTTATTAATATCGACTTTAGCCAATTGCGCTAGTTTTCAGTCATGACATTTGGGAGTTCAACAGTGCTAAACACGATCAAAATATTTATCAGAAATGAGTCAGGCGCAACAGCGATTGAATACGCTTTAATCGCGATTTTGATCAGCGTTAGCATCGTGGGTGGAGCGACTACGTTGGGCAACTCAATCAACACCTCTTTCACCAATGCAAGTTCGAATTTCTAAATTCAAAGAAAATCCCTCAGCTGATTTTTTGCAGATCCGGGCCTAAGTGGCTTTTGTTGGCTGGGGTCTTCTTTCCATCCGCTTAAACAAGCCATATTAAAAGTGGCTCTCAGTTTTTTGTCATTGTCTGAATAATTGGACGCGTAGTGTTCTTTTGCTTTTTCCAAGGTTCTTGAACTTATGGGCCGGATAACACCAGCGGAGGCGTTTCCAGCGCCAGTATTGCGCAAATCCTCGATCAGTTTGTCGATTGTTTTGTAGCGCACAATGCGCTCTTCCACATCGGCAACGGGCAGTTTGAATCCTGTCTTTTGAAGCAGGTCACCCAGCTGGCGCACATGGGCAAAGCTATCAATTCTGTTGCCAGCTCCGCCAGAAGTTTCAATTTCCGCTCGCATTACCGATTCGCGCAATTCCTGCAGGGTCCCTTCGCTGGGCAATACGCCCAGAAACAAGCCATCTGGTTTCAAAGCCTGATTGATTTGAAACAGCATTTGCGGAAGATCAATCATCCTGTGAAGATCAAATACGCAAAGGGCCAGGTCAATGCTTTCAGGCTGAATATCCAGCGTTTCGGTTTCATCTGCCGGAAATGCCAGTCTCTTTATTTTTCCCTTAACGGGCGGCGAATGCGCTAAAATAGAGGCTTCGATGTCATCGGCGAACAAACCATCAAAAAGTAAAACGGGTGTAATGAAAACACGCTTGGTTGCGGCTAGCCTCTCGCCCATGATTGACGCTGCCTCGCGATGCAAAAAGCCACCGTCACTGATACCCATCCGCGACAATCTTGCTGAAGCGCGGTTGGTTTTTGAAATTTGTTTTTGCAGATCGAAGAGGGCGCTAGGCATTGCGAGATTATTTTCCAAATCTGTTTGGCCATGGAGCCAGATCAAAAAAGAGTCGATTGGTATTGATTTGAGGGTTAAGATTGCTCTCGTCAAATAAAAACAGATCGAATGCAATGAAACCAGGCTCGGCAATCAGAAAAGTCTATCGCCAAATTCGAGATTTGTCGGTCCCTCCATTGTGTATGGTTTGCGAGGCGATTTTATCAGAGTCGGGTGGATGTTGCGCTTCATGTTGGTCGAAAATCCGTTTCATAGCTCGACCTTTTTGTGAGGTGACTGGTGCACCATTCGGCCATGATATGGGGGATGGCATTTTGTCCGCAGAGGCTATTGCTGACCCGCCGCCCTATAGTCGATGCCGCTCGGCGGTTTTGTATGATGAAAATGTGAGGAGCCTGGTATCTGGCTTCAAATATTCAGATCGTCTCGATCTAGGCCCTTGGCTTGCCAATTGGATGATAACGGCAGGACAGGAATTATTCGTTTCAAAGCCATTGTTAGTACCCGTACCACTTTACCCATTGAGGTTGATTGGGCGCCGCTATAATCAATCGTCGGAACTTGCGCGGCAAATATCAAAAAGAACAGGACTTTCCTTTCGCCCGGATATTTTAATCCGCCATCGACGCACAAAACAACAGGTTGGTCTTGCTGCAAGAGAGCGGGAGCGAAATGTGCAGGGAGCTTTTCGGGTACGTGATGAAATGAGAGCAGAACTGGTTGGTCGGACCGTTTTGTTGATTGATGATGTTTATACCTCAGGCGCAACGGTAAAAGCTGCAGCGCGCGCACTTAAACGAGGCGGGTCAAGAAATATTGATGTTTTAACATTTGCTCGGGTTGAGACAATTGAGTAGAAAACTGATAATTGATCATTTCCAAAACCATGAGGACCTTGAATGGCTGACATCATAATTTATACGCGAAAAATGTGTGGGTTTTGTACAGCAGCAAAAAGTTTGCTGGCTAAGAAAAACGCCTCTTTTCGGGAATTTGATGGAACCTTCGATAGCAAAATCAGGCAAGAAATGATGTCAAAGTCCGGGCGGACAACCTTTCCGCAGATTTTCATTGGCGGCAAACATATTGGCGGATGCGACGAATTGCATGAGTTGGAGCGCCAAGGCAAACTTGACCCCATGTTGAAGGCTTCCTGAGCGGATGGGAGTTTTGCGGGTCGCCTGTTTGCAAATGCGGAGTGGGACCAATATTGCTGACAATATCGAACAATTGACTTACCTTGCGCGGCAGGCTGCTGAACAGGGGGCAGTCTATCTGCAAAGCCCGGAAATGAGCGGGTTGTTGCAAAAAAATCCAAAACTGCTTTTGGAGACCATTCAGACCCAGCAAAAAGATCCCGTATTTGCCGCTTGTTCCAATTTGGCTGCAAACCTTGGTATATGGTTTCATCTGGGTTCAACGCCAGTGAAAACCGCTTCGAGCGAAAATACCAAAAAGGCAGCGAATAGAGGCGCTCTTTTTTCCCCTGCGGGAAAGCTGATTGTTATTTATGACAAAATTCATATGTTTGACGTGGACGTGGATGCGCAAAACCAATGGAAAGAATCCAATCGCTTTGAGGCCGGTAACGCTGCTTTTGTAGTTGAAATGGACGGCGTTAAACTCGGATTGAGCATTTGCTATGATATTCGCTTTGCGGAGCTTTATCATCAGCAGGCAAAACTTGGCGCGAAGATACTCACTTGCCCGTCTTCTTTTACCAGGCCAACCGGGCAAGCCCATTGGGAAGTATTGCTGAAAGCAAGGGCTATTGAAAATGGAGCTTTCATGATTGCTGCTGCCCAAGGTGGGAAACATGAGGACGGACGGGAAACACATGGCCACTCCATGATTATCAATCCATGGGGTGATATTATCGCTGAACTTGATGGGGACGAGCCGGGCGTTTTGGTGGCCGATATTGATCTTGGTGAAGTTAATGTCGCCAGAAAACGTATCCCCAATCTTGCGAATGAGCGAAAATTCTCCATATCTGAGCGATAAGTCATTCTGGCTTGGCCTTTTTGTGAATCCAACAGAATGACGATTTGGCTGGATTGTGGTAATGAGTTGATATGATCAAATATTCTTTAGGATGTGAAAAAGAACACGAGTTTGAAGGATGGTTCGCTTCAAGCGATGAATTTGCGCGGCTGCAAAAGGGCGATCTTTTGGATTGCCCGGTTTGCGGTAGTTCAAAAATCCACAAGCGGTTGATGGCCCCGTCCGTCAAGACGACAAAGGGCAAAGAGCTGGCTCTTGCCCCATCGCAAAATTACGATTTATCCCAGCCTGCAAAAGAAATCGTTGAACCGCCAAGAGTGCCACTGGCAGCAACGCCGAATATACCGGATCTACCGCCTGAAGTTCAAATCGAGATCGTTGAGCAATTGCGTCAGATACGAAAGAAAGTGATCGCAAGTGCGGAAAATGTTGGTGAAAAATTCGGCGAAGAAGCCCGAAAGATGCACTACGGCGAAAAAGAGCGACGCGGCATTTATGGATCGACTTCACCGCAAGAAGCCGTCGAACTGATTGAAGAGGGCATTGAGATTGTGCCTCTGCCTATTTTGCCGGAAGACAAAAATTAGCGAAAACGCGGCTCAAATTCCGTCAGCATTTCAGGTCCTTTTGGCTAAAATCATATAGTTCACGTCCAAATCTTTGGATTTGTTCCAGCTATCCTGCAAAATGTTGTAAAAAACACCATTCTTGTCAATTACCTGCATACCGTTGGCATTTAAAGGCGCTTCCAACTCTTCAGGCCGCACGAGTTTTTCATATTGATGTGTGCCTTTGGGCAACCAGCGCAATACATTTTCTGCCATGAATATAGCCAACGCCTTAGCCTTTTGGGTTCGATTGATGGTCGCAACAAACATCAGTCCTTGTGGCTTCACCATTTCTGCGCATTTTCCCATGAACAGGTTCACGTCAGAAACATGCTCCACTACTTCCATGTTCAAAATCACATCAAATTTTTCACCGGCCGCTGCCAAGACTTCAGCAGTTTCTGCCCGATAGTCGATCTTCAGACCGGATTGAGCCGCATGGATTTTGGCCACTTCAATGTTCACTTCTGAAGCATCGGCGCCGACGATCTCTGCTCCCAATCGTGCCATTGGCTCGCAAAGGAGCCCGCCGCCGCATCCGATATCCAAAAAGCGAAGGCCTTTGAATGCTACTGGGTCTCTTATGTCCCGGTCGAAATGGGCGCAAACCTGTTCCTTGATATAAGTAAGTCTCACGGGATTGAACTTGTGCAGTGGTTTGAACTTGCCAGATGGATCCCACCATTCTGCTGCCATGGCTGAAAAACGATCGACCTCGTTTTGGTCAATCGTGGACTTCGGGTCGATTGTTGAATCAGTTTGGGTTTCAGCCATGTCTTTTCTCTGTTCCTGGCGTATTCATTGCGAAAATTTCCTTAAAGTCTAAAGTGAGTAGTTGATCGCGATAGTCAAGACTTGTGCTATTTTCTGCGTCCAGTTGCCACCGCTTGCATGGCGCAGCGATATTCAGTATGGAAGCGGCGTTTCTCTTGGAAGATAAGTTCAATAATATGTCACGATGCACTGTGGCGTTCCGTCGATATGCAAATCTAATTTGAAACATGAAAATAAACTGTTGAAGGATACCAGGGTCTATGGCTCGTTTGGTGCTGAAATTTGGTGGGACATCTGTCGCGGATATTGATCGTATACGTAATGTGGCTAAGCATGTCGCGCGCGAGGTGAACGCGGGACATGAAGTTGCGGTTGTAGTTTCTGCCATGTCGGGAAAAACCAATGAATTGGTGTCCTGGGCAACCCAAGCCTCGCCGATGCATGATGCCCGTGAATATGATGCGATTGTTGCCTCTGGCGAGCAGGTTACAGCAGGGCTATTAGCCATCA
Source organism: Salaquimonas sp. (assembly GCA_049680405.1). Lineage (GTDB taxonomy): Bacteria > Pseudomonadota > Alphaproteobacteria > Rhizobiales > Rhizobiaceae > Salaquimonas. The sequence goes on from JBAUHS010000082.1 coordinate 23,486, forward strand.
CCCTTCAGGGGATGGGGATTGAGGCACGTTCTTGGCTTGGATGGCAAATTCCCATCCGCACGGATAATGCTCATGGTTCAGCCCGGATAATGGATATCGAAGGCGCTGAAATCATCAAGAGATTTAAAACGGGTCAGGTGGCCGTTATTGCGGGTTTTCAAGGGATTGCGCCAGATAATCGTATCGCTACCCTTGGGCGTGGCGGGTCCGATACAACTGCTGTTGCTATAGCTGCTGCCATCAATGCGGACCGCTGTGATATTTATACTGATGTAGACGGGGTTTATACGACTGATCCGCGTATTCAGCCAAAAGCCAAAAGGCTTGACCGGATTTCGTTTGAAGAAATGCTGGAAATGGCATCTCTGGGAGCAAAAGTGCTTCAGGTACGTTCGGTAGAAATGGCCATGGTGCATGGTGTAAAAACATTCGTGCGCTCCAGTTTTGAAGATCCGGACTCGATTGATTCAAGTCCTAATGCAATCGTCCCTGGTACTCTTATTTGTGATGAGGAAGATATTTTGGAAAAAGAAGTTGTTACCGGTATCGCTTATGCCCGCGATGAATCGCAGATATCCCTACGCCGCGTGCCTGATAAGCCCGGGATTTCAGCCGCTATCTTTGGGCCGCTTGCAGCAGCAAATGTAAATGTGGACATGATTGTTCAAAGCGTCTCCGAAGACGGTTCGCGAACTGACATGACTTTCACATTGCCTGATGCTGATCTGGCGCGTGCCCTTGAAGTGCTGGACGAGAACCGCGAAGAGATTGGATATGAGTTGCTTCAAAGTGACAAGGGTCTGGTGAAGGTTTCCGTTATCGGCATAGGCATGCGTAGTCATGCGGGCGTTGCATCGACAGCTTTTTCGGCTCTGGCCCAAAAAGGGATCAATATTCGGGCGATCACTACGTCTGAAATCAAGTTTTCAGTTTTGATCCACTCAGAATATACCGAACTGGCAGTGCGGACACTTCATTCCGTTTATGGCCTCGACAAGGCATCCTGAGCCTAATTTATTTTTTACATTGTGCAGACAGCCGCCCTTTGGAACTCTATGATCGCTGTTTGATATAAGGATCCCTGCTCAGGTGAGTAGGGACACATCCGGATTTGGAGCAACCGGAACATGGTAGACGCAGAATCTGGCCCTAGAGGTTTGTTACGGCGATTGCGAGAAGTCATGGCGGAAACGCTTGGCGCTCAAGATCGTCTGGACAAAATCGTGCGCCACATCGCTGCAAATATGGTTGCTGAAGTTTGCTCGGTTTATGTGCTTCGTTCAGATGATGTTCTGGAACTGTTTGCGACCGAGGGTTTGAATCCGCAATCCGTCCACGAGGCTTCCTTGATGGTTGGTCAAGGACTTGTGGGTTCGATTGCAGCAAATGCCCGAACGCTAAATCTTGATGATGCGCAAAATAACCCCGCTTTTAGATATTTGCCTGAAACTGGCGAAGAGATTTACCACTCTTTTCTAGGTGTCCCGATTTTGCGCTCCGGTCGTGCGCTAGGCGTATTGGTTGTTCAAAATCAGGAAAAACGCATCTACCGCGAAGACGAGGTGGAAGCGCTTGAGACCACGGCCATGGTTCTTGCGGAATTAATAGCAGCCGGTGAATTGGAAGGTCTGGTCAAACAGGGTGGATCGCTTGATTCTGCCCGCTCATTGCATCTTACCGGGGCGGCCCTTGCTGACGGAATTGGTCTTGGTCATGTTATCCTGCACGAGCCCCGTGTTATTGTTACTAATCTATTCAATGAAAATGCTGAATATGAGACCGAGCGCCTGCATAGTTCTTTGGACAAAATACGTGTTTCCATTGATGACATGCTCAAGAAAGATGATGTCGCCCGCGAAGGGGATCATCGTGAGGTTTTAGAAGCTTATCAGATGTTCGCCAATGACCGTGGTTGGGTTCGGCGCATGGGTGAACAGATCCAGAATGGTCTGACAGCTGAGGCAGCGGTTGAAAAAGTACAAAGTGATAATCGCGCCAGAATGATGCGGCAGTCGGATCCGTATCTTCGCGAGCGTTTGAATGACTTTGACGATCTGGCTTACCGCCTTTTGCGCGAATTGGTTGGTCGCCCCCATGGGCAAAAATCCAATGAGCAGGAAAATGACTATATAGTGGTTGCCCGCAATATGGGAGCCGCAGAACTATTGGATTATCAAAGTCCCAAATTGCGCGGATTGGTGTTGGAAGAGGGAGCTGCGACCAGTCATGTTGTTATCGTCGCCAAAGCGATCGGCATACCGGTGGTTGGCCAATTAAAGAATATCGTTTCGCTGGCTGATAGCAACAATCCAATTATCGTTGATGGTGAAGAAGGCGAAATCTTTTTACGGCCATCCATTGAGGTAGAAAATGCTTATGCTGAAAAAGTTCAGTTCAGAGCAAAGCGCAGGGAAATATATGACCAATTGCGCTTGGTTGAGCCAGTGTCCAAAGACGACGTTCCGGTTAATCTATTGATGAATGCCGGTCTTTTGATGGATCTTCCCAATATGGAAAAATCAGGAGCTGGAGGGATTGGGCTCTTTAGAACTGAATTGCAGTTTATGGTTTCTTCCCGTTTTCCCCGCCTGGGTGAACAGGAAGAGCTGTATCGTAAAGTCATCGATAGCGTTGGTGATAAGCCGGTTACGTTCAGGACACTTGATATTGGTGGTGATAAAGTTTTGCCCTATTTGCGTAGCGAGCAGGAAGAAAATCCGGCTCTTGGCTGGCGGGCTGTTCGGCTTGCGCTTGATCGCCCTGGATTGATGCGGACGCAGATCAGGGCCTTGCTGCGGGCCGCCAGCGGTCGAAATCTTCGGGTCATGATCCCCATGGTGACCGAAACCCGTGAGATTTTCAAAGTCCGCGAGATTGTAAATCGTGAAGTAGAATTGTTGACCAAATTCGGTCACGGGGTTCCAAGCAATATCGAACTTGGCGCCATGATCGAGGTGCCTTCGCTATTGTTCCAAATGGATGACTTGATGAAGGCTGTTGATTTTGTGTCGGTCGGCTCCAACGATCTGTTCCAATTTGTCATGGCTAGTGACCGGGGCAATGCAAAAATTGCCAAACGATATGATCCGCTTAATAGAGGTTTTTTGCGGGTGTTGAGAAAAATTGTACTTGGCGCTCAAAAACACAATACATCCCTGACTTTATGTGGTGAAATGGCCGGGAAGCCCCTTTCGGCAATGGCGCTTTTAGGTCTTGGTTTCAGATCGATTTCCATGGCGGGCGCTGCCATCGGCCCGGTTAAAGCGATGGTGCTGGAAACCGACATCGGGCGTTTGGAGCCAGCTTTGTTGGAAGAAATTGAAAAACCTTATGGTGGACAGACCATCAGGGAATTTCTAATTGACCATGCTTCGGCAAATCACATTCCCTATTAACGGGCCTCATTTGCAGGCCGAATTAACGAGCCGTATCAGTTGAGGTTCACGGCAAATATTCTTTCCTAATTTCTCTCATCTCTTTGGAATACAAAATGCTTGATGCAGCAAAACTGGACCAACTGACCAACCGTTTTAATCAGTTGCAAAATCAAATGGCAGCCAATCCTGATCCTGAAACTTATGTGGCACTTGCCTCGGAATATTCAGGGCTAGAAGAAGTGGTTTCCAAGATCCGGGAACTCCGTGAAGTGGAAAACGCTTTAAAGGGGCTAGATGAGTTGTTAGCGGATAAGGCCACTGACAAAGAAATGCGCGAACTGGCTGAAATGGAATACCCGGAACTCGAAGAGCAAATCGAGAAATATGCTGGCGAGATCAAATTGCTTCTTCTTCCAAAAGATTCTGCTGATGATAAAAGTGCGGTCCTTGAAATCAGGGCAGGAACCGGGGGAAGTGAGGCTGCACTATTTGCCGGTAATCTGTTCAGGATGTATGAGCGATATGCGGCAGACAAGGGCTGGAAAGTGGAAATGCTTTCAGCCAGTGAAGGGGATGTGGGAGGTTACAAGGAAATCATTGCCGCAGTGAATGGTAAGGGTGTGTTTGCCCGTTTGAAATTCGAGTCCGGGGTTCACCGGGTCCAGCGTGTCCCGGAAACGGAAACCAGTGGCCGTGTTCATACTTCGGCAGCAACCGTTGCGGTGCTTCCTGAAGCTGAAGATATTGATATCGAAATTAGAAACGAAGATTTGCGGATTGACACAATGCGGGCTTCAGGTGCGGGAGGACAACACGTTAATACGACAGATAGTGCAGTACGCATTACTCATCTTCCCACCAATATTGTTGTGACGTCTTCTGAAAAATCTCAGCACCAAAACCGTGCAAATGCCATGAAGGCCCTGCGCGCGAAACTTTATGATATGGAACGTCAAAAGGCAGACAAGGAGCGGGCTGATTCTCGCAAAGGGCAGGTCGGCTCTGGTGACCGATCCGAGCGAATCAGAACCTATAATTTTCCCCAAGGCAGGATTAGTGATCACCGGATCAATCTGACGCTTTACAAGCTTGACCGTATCATTCAAGGCGAAGGCCTGGATGAGTTGATTGATGCATTGGTCACAGATCATCAAGCAACTTTGCTTGCTGCTGACGAAGCATGATGTTTGAAGCAGGGATTCGCTTGCGGGACGTTCAGCGAAAGTCTGTTCAGGCTTTGAAAGGGGCTGGCGTTGAGAATGCCGCGTTGGATGTGAGGTATCTTCTAGCCGCAGCGCTGAAGATCGACATGGCGCGTTTGATAGCCTCGGATGATAAAAAGCTTGATGAGGCGTCATCTGCTCAATTTTCAAATATGATAGAAGCAAGATTGTCTGGCATTCCTGTCCATCGCATTTTGGGATATCGGGAGTTTTACGGCAGACGATTTCACTTTGGCGAAGGTTGTCTTGAACCGCGCCCGGAAACAGAGCTATTGGTGGAAAGAGTTTTGCAAGATGTTGATTCTGACAAACAAGTTATATTTTGCGATGTCGGTGTCGGCAGTGGCGCTATTATTAATACGCTGCTAGCGGAGTTATCAAATGCGAAAGCGATAGGAACCGATTTGAGCCCTGCGGCGCTGAGGTTTGCGCGACGCAATGCTGAGCTGTACGGCGTGAGTGATCGGATTGACCTGATCGAAACGGACTGTCTTGAAGGTGTAACCGAAAAGTTCAATTTCATTACTTCTAACCCACCTTATATTAGATCGGCAGATATCGAGAGCCTTTCAAAAGAGGTTCAAGGTCATGATCCAATGCTGGCGCTTGATGGCGGCGAAGACGGACTTTATTTTTATCGCAAGCTTTTGCGCGAGGCAGGTCGTTGTTTGCAGCGAAACGGAAAATTATATATGGAAACCGGTCATGGTCAGCATTCGGATATTGCGTTGATTGCAAAGCAAATGGGATGGGGAATAGTGTCTCTTCATCTTGATCTTTCCGGTCTGGAGCGCATTGTAGTGTTGCAGTTGAATTAGTATCAGCAAGTTGGTTGTGAACAACGCATTAGGGCTGACAAAAGAAAAGACTTGGAATTGCCATAATAAAAAGGTAGAGAATTCATACGGCACACGAACTTATGAATAAGCGATGTGTCCTAAACACCCCAAAATTCAGTTTTGTTCGCGCTAACCATTGCGTCAGGAAGATTGAAAGAGGTCACTCGAATCTCCAATAGAAATGCAGATTCGATAGAGATGAGTTTCGCTGGGGTCAGGGGAACAAAAAATTAAGGCGTTTCAAAATTCAACTTTACAATCCATTGCCTGTTATTACCGAGTAAAACCGCGTTTTAGTCTGGATTGTTAAATAACCCAAGTTCAGGGCGGAAATCAGCCCGGCACTTTAGGAAAGATAGCCGAGAGTCTCATGAGACAGCAGAATAATAACAACAACAAAAGTAATAATAACAATAGGATGCGCGGGCGTGGGCGCAATCCAAATAACAAGCAATCAAATTCTCTGAATCGTAATTATGAGAGCAATGGGCCAGATGTAAAAATCAGAGGCAATGCTGCTCATATTGCTGAAAAATACGTGACGCTGGCCCGTGATGCGTTGTCCTCAGGTGACCGCGTTGTAGCAGAAAACTACTTGCAACATGCGGAGCATTATAACCGGATCGTACTTGCAGCAAACGCCCAACGCGAAGAAGCGCAGGCTGCGCAAGCTGCTTCTCGGCCTAATCAGCAAGATGATGATGACGATCAACCAAATATCGATAATGATAGTGTTGAAGCTTCTGAAAATGATGACGACGACGGCAATAACAATAGCAATGATCGTCGTCCACGTCGCCGTGATTCACGCGGTGATAATCGCAATAACCAACGCAATCCGCGTCGCAATGCATCTTCTGAGTCTCAATCAAATTCAAATGATGATGACAATCAGAGTGATGAGTCTGAAAAACAGGTCAACGGATCCAATGGCAATGGCAGTGAAGAAAAAGCCGCAAGTGCCGAAGAGTCGGCAGCTAAACCAAAGCCAAAGCCTCGCAGAACGTCACGCAAGAAAGAACCAACGGTCGAAGCGATTTCGGATGATGCAGCTGGCTTGCCACAAGGGCTTCTTGGTGGCGCCGCTCCACGTGCCACAACAGCCGTTGATGAATAATCAACAAGCTCAATCAGCTTGATAAAAAAATCAAAGGGTTGACGCAAAAAAAGTGTCAGCCCTTTTTCTTGAGCCCTTAAAATCGAATATTCGTCTTACTATATGTATTAGGAGTACGGCCTGCCTATACAGGAGGTCTGATCTTCAAACTGGACCGTCATGCCTTTTGGGTGGCGGCATATAGGAGATGCAATATGAATATTGATAAATATACTGATCGGGTAAAAGGGTTCATACAGTCGGCACAGTCAAAAGCTTTAGCTGATGGTCATCAGCAATTTACCCCGGAACACCTATTGAAGGTTCTTCTTGATGATCCGGAGGGATTGGCTTCATCCTTGATGCAAAAGGCTGGCGGCCGTCCAAAAGATGCGCTTCTTGCGCTTGAGCTTGCTATCAGCAAATTCCCAAAAGTAGAAGGTGGCAACGGACAGCTTTATCTTGCGCAAAGTCTTGCCAAGGTGATGGACACGGCTGAGAAGGCCGCCGATAAAGCGGGTGATTCTTATGTTACTGCTGAGCGCCTACTCCTTGCCTTGTGTATCGAGAAATCTGCAAAGACCTCGGATATTCTTGCCAAGGCCGGATTAACCGCAAATTCGCTCAACGCGGCAATCAATGAAATTCGGCAGGGTCGCACTGCTGATAGCGCAAATGCCGAAGCAGGCTATGATGCCTTGAAAAAGTATGCCCGTGACTTGACCCAGGATGCGCGGGACGGAAAGCTTGACCCTGTGATCGGACGTGATGATGAAATCCGCCGGGCTATTCAGGTCTTGTCACGCCGTACCAAAAACAACCCTGTTTTGATCGGTGAGCCGGGTGTTGGTAAAACGGCTATTGCGGAAGGCCTTGCCTTGAGAATTGTCAATGGTGATGTGCCTGAGTCTCTTAAGGACAAGAAGCTACTTTCTCTGGATTTGGGTTCCCTGATTGCCGGAGCGAAATATCGCGGTGAATTTGAAGAGCGGTTAAAAGCGGTCCTGTCCGAAGTTCAAGCCGCTGCTGGGCAAATTATACTTTTCATAGATGAGATGCATACGCTGGTTGGTGCCGGCAAGGCAGATGGAGCCATGGATGCCTCCAATCTTTTGAAGCCAGCTTTGGCCAGGGGTGAATTGCACTGTGTAGGTGCAACAACTTTGGATGAGTACCGAAAATATGTAGAAAAAGACGCAGCTTTGGCGCGGCGTTTTCAACCGGTGTTTGTCAATGAACCTAGCGTTGAAGATACGATTTCTATCCTTCGCGGTATCAAGGAAAAATATGAACTTCATCACGGCGTTCGGATCGCGGACTCCGCGCTGGTATCCGCAGCTGTGCTTTCCAACCGCTATATCAGTGATCGTTTTTTGCCGGATAAAGCAATTGATCTGATGGATGAGGCTGGGTCACGCTTACGGATGCAAGTGGATTCCAAACCGGAAGAGCTTGATGAACTTGATCGTAAGATCATTCAGTTGCGTATTGAGCGGGAAGCCTTGCTTAAGGAAAAAGACAAGGGTTCCAAAGAACGTCTCAAAACGCTTGAGGGCGATCTTGCCGGATTGCAGGAAAAGGCTGATGCTTTAACCGCACGCTGGAGCTCGGAAAAGCAAAAGCTTTCCGGCGAACGTGATATCAAGGAAAAACTGGATCATGCCCGGATCGAGTTGGAGCAGGCCCAGCGCAAAGGAGATCTCGCAAAAGCCGGTGAGCTTGCCTATGGCGTGATTCCTGATCTTGAGAAAAAACTCTCCGAACAGGAAAAATCAGGTTCTGATGATGTTCAAGCCATGGTCGAGGAAGCCGTGACTCCTGCGCATATCGCACATGTCGTCTCGCGCTGGACAGGAATTCCTGTCGACAAAATGCTTGAGGGCGAGAAAGACAAGCTCCTGCGTATGGAAGATGAAATTGCTGAGCGTGTCGTTGGGCAAGGTGATGCAGTGCAAGCGGTCTCTAGAGCGGTGCGCAGATCTCGTGCGGGATTGCAAGATCCTAACCGGCCAATTGGCTCCTTCATGTTCCTTGGGCCAACAGGTGTTGGTAAAACAGAGCTTACCAAAGCACTTGCTGAGTTTCTTTTTGATGATGAAACCGCCATGGTGCGCATGGACATGTCGGAGTACATGGAAAAGCATTCAGTTGCCCGTATGATAGGTGCTCCTCCAGGATATGTGGGATATGATGAAGGTGGCGCGCTAACCGAAGCAGTTCGTCGTCGACCCTATCAAATCGTTCTGTTTGACGAGATTGAGAAAGCGCATCCTGATGTTTTCAACATCTTGTTGCAGGTGCTTGACGATGGTCGCCTGACGGACGGACATGGAAGGGTCGTCGATTTCAGAAACACGCTGATAGTGATGACCTCAAATCTTGGATCGGAATATCTTACAAGCATGAGCGAAGGCCAGGATGTTGATAGCGTGCGCGATGATGTAATGGGCGTGGTCAAAGCAAGCTTTCGCCCTGAATTTCTTAACCGTGTGGATGATATTATTCTGTTCCATCGTTTGCAGCGGGCTAATATGGCTGAGATCGTTCGCATACAGTTGAAGCGTTTGGAAGCCTTGCTGGTTGACAGGCGTATTGACTTGAAGCTCAGCAATGAGGCTGTGGAGTGGCTCGCTAACAAAGGATATGACCCTGCTTATGGAGCGCGTCCTTTAAAGCGGGTGATTCAATCAACGCTTCAGGATGAACTTGCTGAGGAAATTTTGCTGGGTAACATCCATGATGGTATGGATGTCAATGTTACGGTTGTTGGTGATAAACTTCATCTTGAGGGTAAACCTCGAGGTGGTAACGCGCAGAAAGATGCTGCCTGACCAACGCTGTTTTTCAATAGGGGTCGATTTGAATATAGAGACCTACAACAAATATTGCGCCTCGCTCCCGGCAGCCACTTCGGTTGTTCAATGGGGCGGGGCGCATGTCTGGAAAGTTGGCGGAAAAGTCTTTGCCATTGGTGGATGGTCCCAAGAAGATTTTCCCTACATCACTTTCAAAACGTCGGATTTGGCTTTCGATATCTTGAAGGAGCAGGAAGGAATGCGTCCAGCTCCCTATCTTGCGCCTCGCGGTGGGAAATGGATTCAGATATTCAGGCAGGACGCGATGAATGCGGAGGATATCTTCGCCTATCTTGAAGAAAGCCATCGACTGATTTCGCAAAAATTGACAAAAAAATTGCGCTCTGAATTAGGGTTAGACACATTATCCTGAAAAAGAATGCCATTGCATTTTTCAACCGGAAAGCTAATTAACTTTGGAGTTGGGGCATCAATTGCGATGTGTAGTTTTCAGGGCTGATACCGATTATGCATTTTATTCCGAAAATTTGGTGGCCAATTTGGGCGTGTTTAACGGGTGCAACCATTTCGTTCGTGCTTGTTAATGTCCTGACACCTTCGGCCTTTGCTAAGGAGGCCGAAGTCTTGGAGTTTACCAGTGAAGACTATGATCGTATTGACCCCAATCTCAGTCAGGTTCCGGCAAGATTAACAGAGCAAGACAATGTTTCAGCAAACATGACGAAAGTTCTTGATGCACCAAACCAAGAAGAATTACGATATGTAAAAATACAGGTACTGTTGGATCGCGCCGGGTTTTCACCGGGTGCTATCAATGGCAAGCGCAGCGATTATCTGGATCGTCTGTCAAAGCTTTATGCGGCAAAAGCGGATGTAGATTTACTATCAATGCCTGTCGACAAGATTGATGCGTTGCTTTTAAAAACTGGTGGCGAAGTATTCGAAACTTACGAATTGACTTCGAAGGATGTTGCCGGCCCATTCACTACTTACATACCCTCACGGATTCAGGATCAGGCCGGTTTGGAAAAGCTGAACTTTAAAAGTGGTCGCGAATCTATCGCCGAACGATTTCATATGGATGAGCTGTTTCTGGCCAGAATGAATCTGGATGTGGATTTCACCAAAATAGGTTCAAAAGTCACCGTTACGAATATCGGAAGATATCTTGATAAATGGGTCGGTAAAATTCATGCTGATAAAACGCTGAAACAAGTAACAGCCTTTGACCAAAATGGAGACGTTCTTGCTGTTTATCCGGCGAGCATTGGCTCACAAGAAACCCCATCTCCAAAGGGTAGTTTTACCGTTCGCAATAAAGCAGGCTTCCCGGCCTATACGCTAGCGGCGGAGAACGGGTTTGAAAAACTGGATGATAAGCGTCAGGTATTGATTGCGCCTGGACCTAATAATCCGGTTGGCTCTGCCTGGATTGGTTTATCTAAAAAAACCTACGGGATTCATGGGACACCGGAACCTTCCAATATTGGTCGGGCTGAAAGCCATGGCTGTATTAGGCTAACCAATTGGGATGCCTTGGAATTGGCAAGGCTGGTGAGAACTGGAATAGAAGTCGTTATTGACTGATCAAATCAGGTCATCAATTTCTGGCCAGACGTTGGTTCTCTTCCTTGCGGTCCCTGAGCAATTTGTCGATACGATCCCGCTCAGCCTCAAAGGCAAGTAATTCATTGCCCCGGAAAACCTTGCCGCTTGGCAATTTGATTTTCATTGGATTTACCTTGTTACCATTGACGAGGACCTCATAGTGAAGATGCGGTCCTGTGGATAATCCCGTAGAGCCAACAAAACCAATTAGCTGACCCTGGCGTACCCGCGCACCAGCTTTAACTCCTTTGGCAAAACCGGTTTGATGACTGTATGAAGTCTTGTAGCCATTGGCATGACGCAAGATTGTTTGACGCCCATAGCCTCCGGCCCATCCGGCTTTTTCAACTATGCCATTACCTGCAGCCAGAATTGGAGTGCCGCGCGGCGCTGACCAATCAACGCCAGTGTGCATTTTTTGCACTCGGGTAATCGGGTGACGGCGCATGCCGAAAGGTGACCTGAATTTACCATTAGGGACAGGTTCGCGAAGCAGGAATTGCTTGGCGCTTTTTCCGGTCTCGTCATAATAATCGACAAGTCCGGTTTCTGGATCGCGGAAACGATAATAACGGCGTTCAAGATTTCCTAGCTTAATACCCGTATACAGGATTTCAGCCTCGTTGGTCGGGGTAAGTTCGCCATCGGCCAAAGACATGAATAATTCAAGATTATCCTGGGTCGAAATTGGCGTTCTGAAATCCACATCAAAAGCAAAAATCCGGATCAACAGACTCGCGGTATCCACGGGCAGTCCTTCGCCCAAAGCTGCGCTATATATTGCATCATAAATATTCGGCAGCTTGCTGGCCGAAAGCAAAGGGGTAGGACGTTTGCCGGGCATTTGTTCTGGAACAGGTTCCGGCTCAAGCGCATAAGACAAATTTCCTGAATCTTTACGTGTGACACTCACCAAATGTCTGCCGCCTCTATAAACACTTACCCGAACAAGCTTTTCAGCTTTTTCCAGTCCGCCGTGGTTCATTTCGAAAGCAAGGCGCAATCGGTCTTCGCCCAGCAGATTGTCAGAGGACAAATTAGAGGCGATTGCATTGGCAAATTCAATCGCCTCCTGCTGATCAAGACCTTCTCCTTCAAGAACCAAAGCGATTGGCAGCTCAGAGCGAACACGGGCAAATCTTTCTTCATAAGAGACGCCGTCATATTCATCTTTATAGCTCCTGGAAATTGTAGAAACATTCTCGGCTGTAATTGTCAGGCCGGGTGTTGATACAAAACTTGTGTCTTCAGCGGAGAACCGAGCCGAATCGAAAAAGGCTATGGAGGTGAGTGCCGTGCCGCCAACACTCAACTCAGGCGCGCTGTTGCGGACAAAAGTTTCAATGTCAGAGGTATTCTGGCGACTGGCCAATGAAATTTTAGGGTTTCCAAATGGGTAATCTTCTATTTTTAAAGATATCTCACCTTCAATCTGTTCACCGTAGATTTGATCCTGGGAGGCTTCAATCGGCTCGGCTTTGCCCGATTCGGAGAAAACCGCGAGTGGATCAAACTTGGGATAACTAATGTCTCGTTTGGGAACCGCAGCCAGTGGCGCGAAAATATGCATAAAAGGTTTGAGCTTTACAACATCCTGATCGCCCTCTCGGCTAATCGTGGAGACCATCATTATGTTGTTGTCGTCTTCCGGCACACTAATTGGCTGGAGACTTGGGCGAGCGCTCTTCAATATTGCATCGTAAGCGAGTTCCTGTTCAGCATCTTTTTCATAGGCCTGAGCTGGAATCGCTAGGTTTTGACGTCCGTCTAAAGCAGCGAACAAAGCGCCCCCCATCAAAAACACAGAAGCCAAACCAGTCAGGAACGAGCCGCCAAGCCATCTAATACTGATTCCACGCCGATCCATCTCTCCCCGAAAACGGGCAGATTGCATTGGAGCAAGCTCACCGAGGAAGTCTGCTTCAACATTTTTCCGTTTTGAATCCATAAAAACTTCCGGTCTGCACTATTTTGTCGAAATTACTCTCACATATTTGTTCTAATGCAACAAATCCATTTTTGCATCAAAAGCCATAAAAACGGGCGCTTTTGAGGCGTATTGGACTTGAATCTAAGATTATGCGATTATTGGACTTATTGGCTCCACGTTGGTGAAAAAACTTTTTTCAAAAAAAATCATTTTTTTTCGAAAACCGTGTTGACAGTTGGAAGGCTGCCAGCTTATAAACCGCTCATCAACGAGGGCGGCGCGCCGCTGGCGCACTTAAGTTCGCTCTTGTGAAATCAATAAAGAGATATGCATCGCAAGATGTTCTCATAGGCTGGAAGCCCGGTTCGCTCTAAGCGCCCTGATCCAACAGCCGACAATATTTCGTTTGAGATATTGGTTCTTTGACAATTAAATATGAAGAAAGAGAAACGTGGGTGGCGGAGTTCCCGCTGAATGCACAGTCCTTATTCCTTGGGCTGTGTTATTCAAAAGAGACTTGGCTAACACGTTTCGAGAATGTTACAAACATTGCTAACTTTCTGAATTTATTCAGATAGTTGGTAAGGTGTTATAAAATGTTCTCGTCAATTTCGCGTCGGTCGAAAGATCGATGCAAATATGCGTGACCTGACACATATTACATGTGTCAAATTAAATAGCCGATCAAAATCTCAAGTTAAACCTGAGAGTTTGATCCTGGCTCAGAACGAACGCTGGCGGCAGGCCTAACACATGCAAGTCGAACGCCCTTTTCGGAGGGAGTGGCAGACGGGTGAGTAACACGTGGGAATCTACCCAGTACTATGGGATAACAGTTAGAAATGACTGCTAATACCGTATACGCCCTTCGGGGGAAAGATTTATCGGTATTGGATGAGCCCGCGTTTGATTAGCTAGTTGGTGAGGTAATGGCTCACCAAGGCGACGATCAATAGCTGGTCTGAGAGGATGATCAGCCACACTGGGACTGAGACACGGCCCAGACTCCTACGGGAGGCAGCAGTGGGGAATATTGGACAATGGGCGCAAGCCTGATCCAGCCATGCCGCGTGTGTGATGACGGCCTTAGGGTTGTAAAGCACTTTCAACGGTGAAGATAATGACGGTAACCGTAGAAGAAGCCCCGGCTAACTTCGTGCCAGCAGCCGCGGTAATACGAAGGGGGCTAGCGTTGTTCGGAATAACTGGGCGTAAAGCGCACGTAGGCGGATTGTTAAGTGAGGGGTGAAATCCCAGGGCTCAACCCTGGAACTGCCTTTCATACTGGCAATCTTGAGTTCGAGAGAGGTGAGTGGAATTCCGAGTGTAGAGGTGAAATTCGTAGATATTCGGAGGAACACCAGTGGCGAAGGCGGCTCACTGGCTCGATACTGACGCTGAGGTGCGAAAGCGTGGGG
>JBAUHS010000083.1:0-18448 GCA_049680405.1 Salaquimonas sp.
GTGTATGTTCACGCGCTGGTCCGCGACAAATCCGGCGCGAAAATGTCAAAGTCCAAGGGCAATGTCATCGACCCGCTGGAACTCATTGAGGAATATGGGGCGGACTCTCTTCGCTTCACCCTGGCTATTATGGCGGCCCAGGGCAGGGACGTGAAACTCGATCCAGCGCGCATTGCCGGTTATCGAAATTTCGGCACCAAGATCTGGAATGCCACACGATTTGCGGAGATGAACGGCGCCAAGCATAGCGGCGATTTTGATCCGTCATCAGCGAAGCTCATCGTTAACCGTTGGATACTTGCCGAGCTTTCCAAATGCGTTGAAGACGTTACAGCCAATATCGAAAAATATCGCTTCAATGACGCAGCAGGCGCTGCTTACAAATTCGTCTGGAACGCGGTTTGCGACTGGTATCTGGAATTGTTGAAACCTGTTTTCATGGGTGAAGACGAAGCAGCAAAAGCCGAGGCCCAAGCCTGCGCCGGATATGTGCTGGATGAAATCTACAAACTGCTTCATCCGTTCATGCCTTTTATGACCGAAGAACTTTGGGCCGCAACCGCAGACCGCAAAGGCGAATTGCTTTGTCACGCTGCCTGGCCGCAGCCTTTGGCAACGGATGAAGCGGCAGCCAAGGAAATCAACTGGCTGGTTTCTCTCATCACCGAGATAAGATCAGTTCGCGCTGAAATGGGTGTGAAGCCCGGTGATATCATGCCGCTGGTTGTTGTCGGTGCCAACAGCGAAACACGCGCTCATGTGGGAACACATCAACCTGCCTTGTCTCGTCTTGCGCGCGTTGATCCGGTTACACTGGCCGATGCAGCTCCCAAAGGTTCGGCCCAGATCGTCTTGGGCGAGGCAGTCTATTGCTTGCCGCTGGAAGGGATCGTAGATCTTTCCACCGAGGCTGACCGATTGTCTAAAGAGTTGAAAAAGCTCGATGGAGAGATCAGGCGCCTCGATGGCAAATTGGGCAATGCCAAATTTGTTGCCAATGCACCGGACGAGGTTGTGGCAGAAGAACGCGAAAAACTTGCCGAATACCAGCAGCAACGCGAACGGACAGCGCTGGCCTTTGACCGGGTGAAAGAGGCGGTTTGACGCTTATGATGTAGCTATTTTCTTTGCCGGTCGGAACTTGAATGATGCGCGCACAATTCCATGATCATTGGTTCCGCTGGTTTTGTGATCGTCGAAGTTCAAGTGGTCGTTCTTAACGGTTAATCCGTCAAATTCCCAAATGCGCTTTTTGCTATTGTCATAAAATTCCTGGCTTACCAAAATTTGATCTAAAGATTCGCGCATCTTGTTAAATTCATGGGTGTAGTAAACGTCTCTTTGAGAACGGTAGTTCTGCAATACCTGCGCAGTGTAGAGGTCCGCATCGCCCCCTCCTAATGAAAATCCCGTCAGATAACTTGGTTGGCCAGTCAATACGTTCATCGTATTGCTATCTATGCCATCATTGACGTCCCCTAATACAACTACAGGGATATCAGTTTTCTTTGTTTGTTTGGTAATTAATACCTTTAACGCTGCAGCTTCGGCGGTTCTTCTAATGGTTGAAAGCGAATAACCCAGTGACTCAGTGTGGTCCTGATATTTGTTTTTATTTTCATTATACCACTTTTCTTTGAAAATTTTCGTTGGTCCCTTAGATTTAAAGTGGCAGACATAGACATGAACGTCTTCCACATCCTCGCGTGGTTTCACTCGAAAATGTAAAACTGGTCTGGAAAACTTTTTGATTGCGACCTTAATGCTTGGGGTTTGTGGGTCATCACCCTTGCTTTCCAGTCTGACTGAATCTGGGAATTCTGAGATCCATTCAGGTTGTCCCACAAGGATGTCACTTCTTACAGCTCCTGCGCAGACTATTTTCTTTCCGTTGTGACCATTTGGTATAAGAAGGGTATAGTCGTTGTCTAACCCCGCAGCAGAAAAAGCATTTTTTAGCGATTTATTGTGCCACAATTCTTGGAAGCCAAAAACATCAGCTTTCATAGTTTTAAGACACTCAGCAGTCCAAGCAATTTTCTTATTATAGACTGCTTCTGACCAACCATCGTTAGTGTAGATCGGCAGATTGGGTTCGTTCAAATTTAATAGGTTAAAAGTCGTGAAGCTTACAGTTTTCAGTTTCATCGAAATCTCCATTTCAGATAAAAAATAGGAGCCCCATTGCTTATCATATAGCAAATTTGCAACTTTAACGAGGATTAATTTCCTTAAACCTTTTTGCTGGTAATCACCCAGCCGGTTGACCCTTCCACATTGGCCATATGTGCGCCATGGCTGCGCGAAACAATTTCGATTTTCCCATCAGAAACGAGCGCATCCAGTTTTGCCGGAAAGCTGCCTTCCTTATAAAAGTGATCATTGAGACCAATGACCAAATATCCACCCGGTTTTAGAACCCGAAGGATTTCATCAATCGCATCCGGGGCAACATGCCCGAATGAAAAGACGCCAACACAAGTCGCTGCGTCATAGCTGGCATCAGTGGCACCAAGCGGTGGCTCATTCAGGTTTGTTTCAAACAATCGCTGATAACATCCGGTCGCCTTGGCCCTTTCCAGCATTTCGGGGGAAAGATCACAACCATCGATATTTGTGTAGCCTGCGGCTTTCAAAGACAATCCTGAAAGCCCGGTGCCGCAACCAATATCCAGAATCAGTCCAGAACTGGACAAACCGGTTTCCAATAGCGCTTGGGCACAGCGAATAGGTTGCTGATAACCTTTCTCGTCATTGATTTCCTGATCATAAACTTCAGCCCATTTGGCATAATGCGCTTTTGTTTGATCTGTATTTTTTAGAGAATAAGATGACTTAAAATACCGTTTCGGCTTTTGCGTAGTTTCATCACTCATCACATGGTCTCCGAAATCTCGACTTATGGAAATACATAGGCGGCTCTCATCTCAACACGGATTGTGACAGTATTGCAACATTGGAAAATAGAGTCGTTTCCAGGGAATGCAGAATCTGAATTTGGCACAATTTGCCTATTTTCAGCCACAAACTGGGTCGAGTAATCTCCAGGCGGCTTTTAAGGTTTGTTTGACAGGCTTGCAGGATTAATCTGTTTAGCCGCTGATTTGATAAGACTTTTGAAACTGTGCTTGGTTAACCTGCTCAAAATAGATTGCGGGCATATCAAAGTAGAGCCAAATAATTGAATAACGTCGGAAACGGCGAATGCAGGGAAAGGGATGAATTGGCCTTTGGAATTGAATTCTGACGGCAAAACTCGAAATCCTTTACGTTTCATGGCTAATTTGTGGCTCTCTGGGTCGCACTTTTGCCGAAAATTTGGGATATCAAGGATAAACGAAAATTTGAGATAATCCGTAATCGAGGCATGCGAGCTGACGGTTGTTGGGTTGTGATGAGAGACTAATTTCGTATTGAAAGGCCGAGGCGAAACCGCCCGATTTTCTGTACGGATTGCGAGAAAGAGTTTTGGTTTTATGAAAACCGCTAACAGAAAAATATTCGGGAAGAAGGCAAGCCAAGCGGTCATCATCGCTGCAATGGTGGCAATTGCGTCTCCTGTTTTGTTTGCCGGTCAGGCATCGGCCTTTGACCCCAAGCAGGTTTTCAAGGAAGAAAAGCCATCCGCTAAAAAGTTGTTCAGTTTTTATCTTAGCAAGAAAAAGCAGGGCAAGGACGATGAAGCGCTGGATGTGCTGGAATATGCTGCCGGGCAGGGTAATTCTACTGCCCAGTGGAAACTCGGCAATATGTACCAGCTTGGCGATAGCGTAGGGCGTGATCCGGCAAAGGCTTTCAAATTTTACCAGCAGATTGCGAACCGCTATGGCGATGCAAGGCCAAACACACCGGAATGGGCAATCACCGGCAAGGCAATGGTGGCCCTTGGTAATTATTATCGCGATGGACTGCCTGAGGCGAATGTGGCTAAGGATGGCAATGAAGCCCGTGTCATGTACACCACAGCTGCAATGTATTTCCGCGATCCTGATGGTCAATTCGAGCTCGCCCGGCTGATTTTGCAAGGCGGCGGGTCTTTTGAAGAAGGGCGCCAGGCCATTCGAATGTTGCAATTGGCCGACAGGAAAGGCCATCCCGGCGCAATGGCGCTACTCGGCTCAACTTTGGTTGAGGGTGAATATGTGATTCAGGATGTTGTGCTGGGCCTGACAATGCTCACAAAAGCTGCCAATCAGGCAACACCGGACATGCTGCCATGGATTCAAAACCTCCAACAGGAAGCTTTTGCCCTCGCAACGCCGGAACAACGCGAACAAGCCATCAAGAATGCTTCAGGCAACTAGGTCTGTTTTTCCGAAACATGCAGTCAATTGCCAGGTACAGCGATTTCAACTTGGTTTTCTGTATCAACTTCCAACAACGCCAATTCCTGTTGATTTTTGTACTTGTCTGGTACTTCGGAATAGGGGCAGGGCGTATCCAGCATTTTCCAGCTGGTATTGTTCAGCACCCGCTCACAGCGCGCCATGGTCATACCCTTTGGTGATTTGATACAGGCAGATTGCCCCTCCAAAACATCACCGCCCACATGACGGCAGGTACAATTAGGGCCGGACAAGGCCGTTACCGGGAAAACCAGACTCCCGGAGGTGAAGACTGCAAGACTTAACGCTATCGCCACGATTTTCATGCAATCAGTGTGCGGGTAAAACACAATTCTGTCAAATCGCGGAGAAGTTGTGCCAGCCACGATCGTATCGATCTGGAAACGTACTGTTCACAGTGACGCTCTTGAAGAAGCCTTATTGTGCGGTAACTATCACACCAGAATACCAGAAAAATCAGTCGGAGGAGACTTCCATGCGCCTAACAAGAAGACATTTTATTGCCACGACAGCTGCCGGTGCCGCTGCAATTACATTGCTTCCATATGCTGCTAACGCAGCTGCCCATGCTAGCGATGTGTTCTCAACGCCATCTGGCGATATTACCATTCATCCGGTCAGCCATGCTTCCTTCGTGATGGAAACGCCGATTGGTACAATCTATGTCGATCCGGTTGGTGAAGGCTCTGCCTATGCAGATTTTCCCGCCGCCGACCTTGTGCTGATTACCCATGAGCACGGCGATCACTACAAGGAAGAAACCCTTGCGGTAGTGGTTGGTGAAAATACCAAAATCATCACCAATCCTGGTGTGATGGCAAAGCTTTCAGATGGTTTGAAAGGCAAAGCCAGCCAAATCGCAAATGGCGAAAGTGCGGATTTCAACGGTTTGAAGATCGACGCGATCCCGGCCTATAATCTGACTGAAGAGCGCAAGAACTTTCACCCGCAAGGTCGCGACAACGGCTATGTGCTGAGCTTTGACGGTTTCCGCGTGTATGTGTCCGGCGATACAGAAGACATCCCTGAAATGCGTGCTCTGGAAAACATCGATTTGGCATTTGTCTGCATGAACCTGCCATTCACCATGGATGTGGCTGCTGCAGCCTCTGCCGTTGGTGAGTTCAAACCGAAATTCGTTTATCCATACCACTATCGTGGCCGTGATAACGGAACCCAGGACCCGGCAGAATTTGCCAAACTGATTGGCGATGGAACCGAAGTCAAAATGGGCGGTTGGTACAGCTAACCAAAACAACAAGGCGCGGGCATTGCTCGTGCCTTATGCAATCTCCGCCCAAACGGGCACATGGTCCGACGGCTTCTCCCAGTCACGAACATATTTGTCGACGGATACGCCCTTGAGCATATCAGTGGCTTCCGGGGAAAGCAGCAGATGATCAATGCGGATGCCATTGTTTTTAGGCCAGGCACCGGCCTGATAATCCCAAAATGTATAAATCGGAGCGCTGTCGTTTGTATGACGAAGCGCTTCTGTAAAGCCGAGATTGAGTAATCGCCGGAAGGCCGATCTGCTTTCCGGGCGAAACAAAGCATCGCCTTCCCATGCTTTGGGATCATGACAGTCTTCGGGCATGGGAATCACATTGTAATCGCCAGCCAATATCAAAGCCTCTTCATAGTCGAGCCGTTCTTTGGCCCAGGCTTCAAGCCTTTCCATCCATTGCAGTTTGTAGGGAAATTTTTCAGTATCTACCGGATTGCCATTAGGCAGATAGAGCGAAACAACGCGCAGAGGCTTGTCGCCCACGGTGAAAACGCCTTCGATGAAGCGCGCTTGCGGGTCTTCCATGTCCCCATCGCGCAGGGGCAGTCCGCGATTGACTTCATCAAATGGAATTTTGGAAAGCAAGGCAACGCCGTTGAAACCCTTTTGGCCGTGGGTTTCGAGGTTATAGCCAAGTCCTTCAATTTCCTCACGCGGAAAGTTTTCGTCAACGGATTTGATCTCTTGCAGACAGGCAATATCCGGCTGGGCCTCTTTGAGCCAGGCAATCAATACGTCATGGCGGGCTTTGATGCCGTTAATGTTCCAGGTAGCAATTTTCATTGGATCGATTCCATGTTCCTTTTGGGACACTATCCAATGCATAATCCCAACACGCAAGTTGCCCGCGTTCAAAGCACTGAGAAAAACATGTGTAGAATTAAATCGTAAAACTTGTGCCACAGCCGCAGCTGGCAACCGCATTCGGATTTCTGATCTCAAAAGATTGCCCCATGAGATTGTCTACAAAGTCGACTTCCGAACCACCCATATACATCAGCGATACCTGATCGATGTAGATATCCGCTCCATCCTGCTGAAATACCAGATCGTCTTTTTGCGGCGCATCATTCACCAAATCGTATTTGTAAGAAAAGCCCGAACAGCCGCCGCCTTCAACAGATATACGCAAGGCTTTCTTATCTGGCGTTTCCGACAAGATCTTTGCTACCCGTTTGAAAGCAGAATCTGTGACGGTAACAGTTGGATTTGGAGTAGGGGCGTTCATGGCGTTTGATCCTGTTTATTCCTGTCCTTAAAGTAAGCTTGTTTGTGCACTACTTCAAGTCTAACGCTACATTCCGGTTGGACAGTGCAAATCCAGCTTCATTTTAAAAGTTCCATGGGCTAAAAGCGCGGAAGAGACACGCTTATTAAAAGGAACAGGATTGACCCTCTCTCCAACGGGACGTACTGGCCTGGCTCCGTTTGCCTGCCATGCAGAAGACAGCAAAGGGCGCTTTTATCCTGAGGCTGCCTCACCGACTCGAACACCCTTTCAGCGCGACCGTGATCGTATTATTCACTCAACGGCCTTTCGGCGTTTGAAACACAAAACGCAGGTTTTCGTGTATCATGAGGGCGATCATTTTCGCACTCGGCTCACCCATTCCATTGAAGTGTCCCAGGTTGCCCGGGCGCTTTCAAGGGCATTTCAGGTTGATGAGGATTTGGCCGAGGCCCTCGCTCTTTCCCATGATTTCGGCCATACGCCCTTTGGCCATACAGGCGAAGATGAACTTAACGATTTGATGGCTGGGTTTGGCGGTTTTGACCACAATGCCCAATCCCTGCGGATCGTGACCAAGCTCGAAAAGCGTTATGCGGAATTTGATGGCTTGAACCTTGCCTGGGAAACACTCGAAGGTCTGGTGAAACATAATGGTCCACTTATTGGGAAATACTCAACGGGCGAGCCGTTACCACTGCCAATTGCGGAATATAATGCGCTGCATGATCTCGATCTTTCCCGCCATTCAAGCATAGAGGCTCAATGCGCAGCCATCGCCGATGACATTGCTTATAATGCCCATGACCTTGATGATGGCTTGAGGGCCAAATTGTTCACGCTGAATGACATTGTTGATCTTCCACTTTCAGGCGAGTTTCTGGCTTTGGTAAGGCAACAATATCCCGGGCTGGACGAGAGCCGAACCGTTCATGAAATTGTCAGACGTCAGATCACGGCGATGATTGAAGATGTCATCAAGAATACCCAGAAAAATCTTGAGCGCATCAAGCCCCAGTCACTCGAGGATGTCAGAAATGCCGGGGTGACCATTGTCGCCTTCAGCGACGGCATGCGTGAAAAGGAAAAGGCAATTAAAGCCTTCCTTTTCAAACATATGTATCGCGCGCCAAGTGTCATGAAAGTTCGCGAGGATGCAAAAAGCGTGTTGCGTGATCTGTTCAAGGCCTATTTCTCCGGCGAGGCCCAAATGCCGAATGATTGGGGATTGGATTGGCGTGAGACGGCAGGGCGACTGGATGAACAAAAACGGGCCCGTCACATATCTGATTTTCTGGCTGGGATGACAGACCGATATGCAATCCTTGAGCACCAGCGTTTGTTTGACGTTACACCGGATTTGCGTTAGGGCGGAGCCGGATTTGTTTCCATTGTGAAATTCAAACTGATCCGGTTTCGACCCATAAACATTAGTAAAAAAAGCCAATACCATGTCCCCAAGCAATTCTCCCGTTCCTAGTGTTTTCAAACACTTTGAGCAATTTATTAATAAATCACTACAATCCTTTGAAATAGAAGGATTAACCGATGCAATGATGGTGCGAATTGCCGTCGAGCCTCCGCGCGATCCGGCCCATGGAGATTTGGCAATCAATGCAGCTATGGTGCTGGCAAAGCCTCTTGGCATGAACCCGCGCGAATTGGCAGCACGTTTGGTGAGCGAGTTGGAAAATGACGAGGGTGTGGTCTCAGCTGAAATCGCTGGCCCTGGCTTCATCAATTTGAGACTGGATCCGAAGGTTTGGACTGATCATCTCGGGCTGATTATTGCGCAGGGACATCAATACGGTTCTGGCGTGGTTGGCATCAAACAAGATGGCAGTGCGCGTAAGGTCAATGTTGAATATGTATCGGCTAATCCGACAGGCCCTATGCATGTGGGCCATTGCCGTGGCGCTGTTGTTGGGGATGCGCTTGCCAATCTGCTGGCATTTGCAGGCTTTGAGGTCACCAAGGAATATGTGATCAATGATGCCGGTGTTCAGATTGATGTTTTGGCAAGGTCCGTTGAACTGCGGTATCACCAGGCGCTTGGTGAAGATATCGGTAAAATGCCTGAAGGGCTGTATCCGGCTGATTACCTCGTTCCTGTCGGAGAGGCTTTAGCCAGAGAGTTCGGCGAAAGCCTGCGTTCCAAGCCTGAAGATGAGCGAATGGCAATCCTTAAGGACCGCACGATTGATGCAATGATGATCTTGATCAAGGATGATCTGGAACTGCTGAATGTGCATCACGATATCTTTTTCTCCGAGCGCACTTTGCATGAAAAGAAAAACGGTAAATCCGATATCGACCTGGCATTGGAGACCATGCGCACGGCCGGTTATGTTTATGAAGGGCGTTTGCCGCCGCCAAAGGGTGAAGTCCCCGAGGACTGGGAAGACCGGGAGCAAACTCTTTTTCGCTCCACAGAAGTCGGCGATGACATGGACCGTCCACTGATCAAGTCAGACGGCAGCTATACCTATTTTGCGGCGGATGTTGCCTATTTCCAGAACAAGTTTGAACGCGGTTATGAGCGGATGGTGTTTGTCCTTGGCGCTGATCATGGGGGCTATGTAAAACGCTTGAAGGCCGTCGCCAAGGCTGTTGCTGGAGACAAGGCTGAGTTGGACGTGCTTTTGACCCAGTTGGTCAAACTGTATCGGGACGGCGAGCCGATCCGCATGTCCAAACGGGCAGGGGATTTCATTACCCTTCGCGAAGTGGTGGAAGAAGTTGGCAAAGACGCCGTGCGCTTCATGATGCTTTACAGAAAGCCTGAAGCGCCACTGGACTTCGATTTCGCCAAGGTAACCGAGCAGTCAAAAGACAATCCGGTCTTTTATGTTCAATATGCCCATGCAAGATGCTTCTCCGTTTTGCGCCAGGTAAAGGCAGAAATGCCTGATCTTGATCTGAGCACAGAAGCGATGGCCGGGGCGGATTTGGCCTTGTTGAGTGACGAAAGCGAACTCGGCCTGATCAAGAAAATGGCTGAATTTCCAAGAATGATTGCCCAGGCAGCCCATTCTGATGAACCTCACAGGGTGGCATTTTATCTGCATGAACTGGCTTCTGACCTGCATTCACATTGGAATCGTGGCAAAGAAATGCCAGAATTACGGTTTATTAACCCTAAAAATGCAAAAATGACTTTAGCCAGAATGGCATTGTTGCAAGCATTGTCTAACATTTTAGCTTCCGGCCTCTCCATTATAGGGGTCAGTGCACCGGAGGAAATGCGTTAGATCAGGTTCATGAAACCGTCACAATGTGCGCATTGCAGTGCCTTTTTCGTTGGCTAAATTAGCCGCCTTGTATAGGCAAAACGGGTAGAAGCGTGACATGACCGATATGAATACAGCATATAGAAACGAAAACGAGACCATTGAAGAGGATGATCCTCTGGCAGAATTGGCCCGTATTGTTTCTGGAGAGCCTGCTAAACAATCAGCTCCTGCACAACGGGCGGAAATGCCTTCCTATCCCAAAGCGGCGGAAAGCGAAGACCTGGACATTGAAGCTCAATTGATGCGCGAACTTGGTGAGGCAGAGCCAGCACCTGCGGCTGCTGTTCCAGAGATACCGCCTGTAGCGTTGCAACAGGCCCAAGCTTTTGAACAGCCAGAAGGCCCCGCAATCACCATAGCCCCCGTAAGCAATGAGCTATCACTGGAAGATCAGCTGATGGCCGAGCTTGATGGCAATAATTTTGTTGAGGAAGAGCAGCCTGCACCTGCTATGCCATCTGCAGCACTTGAAGATGTTGCGCCGGTAGAACGCGTCGAACAGGTGGCTGCAGAGATATCAAGCGGTATCAATCCCACTTTTGATGATCCTGATTTTGATTTCACTGAAGGTTCGGTCGCTCAGCTTGCCCCAACGCCAGAACCTGAACCAGAACCTGCTCCGGTAGATGCCGTGGATGATGATCTGGATGATTTCTTTGCTGATAATTTCGCCGATATGCTTGAAACAGAGCAGGCAGCGGAATTGGATGCTACCCCGGAAGGTGCACCAACCGGAGATGGTCTGGAAGATTTTGACTTTGCCAGTGCACTAGATGAAGAATTAGTCAGTGAAGCTACACATCAGCCTTCTTCAGACGGCGCTATTGCCGATGAGTTCGCCCAGGCTTTTGAGCAACAATTGACGCTCGAGACTGTCGAGCCTGCTGTTAGTGCTTCAGCGGCCGGCTATGTCTCCGCTCCCCAAATGGATCGCGAACCACAATTCAACGCAAACATAGACCCGCAAGTCAGCGTCAATAGTCTGGGTGATTTTGACGATTCAAGCTACGAAAATTCAACTCCTGCGAAGAGCGGCGGCGGGTTCAAACTCGCTGTTGGGGCCTTATGCCTCGCACTGGTCGTCGGCGTTGGTGTTGTTGGCTGGGGTTCACTTGGCGGCGGCGATGCCGGCACCGGTGAACCAACGATCATCAAAGCTGATACAGATCCAATTAAAGTAAAGCCAGATGAACCGGGCGGAAAGCAGATCGCCAATCAGGATAATCAGGTTTACAACAAAGTCGCTGGAAATGAGAGCGAAGAAACTGCCCAAGATACGCTCATCTCCTCGCGTGAGACTGTTAATCCTGAAGTTAAAACGGACAACAGACTGGCGCCAAAAACCGAACCTGAAACGCAGGCCACTACTTTGGGTATCTCACCTAAAAAAGTTCGCACATTTACAGTGAAGCCTGACGGAACAATCGTGCAATCAGCACCGACTGAATCAGCTCCAACGCAGGCTGCTTCGTTAACAACGCCAAAAGTAACTGCCGTTGAGCCAGCGCCAGCCCCAATAACGTCTGATCCGTCTATTGTTTCACTTGATGGCGCTTCAACAACTGGCGTGATTGCGATACCGCAGCCAAGCCCGCTCCCTGCGGCGGTACAAATTGCTTCGGCGCCTGTTCAGCCAGCCCCTAAACCGATTGTTGCACCTGCGCCTGTAGCAAAAGCGCCAGCGCCAAAGCCGGTAGTTGCGCCGGCACCTAGCGCTGATGCTCCGACACAAATTGCAAATCTGGACGCAACACCAGCGCCTGTAGCGCCAACTGTTTCCAGCAGTGAGTGGAAGGTACAGGTTTCTTCCCAACGCTCACGTGATGCTGCCGAATCTTCGTTCAACAATATTCGTAACCGCTTCGGTTCCGTTTTGGGCGGCAAATCCGCAAGCATCCAACAGGCTGATGTAGATGGCAAAGGCACTTTCTATCGTGTCAAAATCCTGGCCGACTCAAAGGCCGATGCGACCCAGCTTTGCTCACGATTGAAAGCTGCCGGCGGAAGTTGCTTCGTTACGCGCTAATCGCTTCATTTAGATATTATCAAAATCCGGTGTTTCTTTTATGAGAGCGCCGGATTTTTTTTGCTTGTTTCAATCCTGCCGCCTGATAGTTTCTCAACTATGGGAATCAAAGCATTTATTACTGGGGTTGAGGGGACATCGCTAAACAGCGACGAGCGCAGCTTTCTGGATCACGAGCACCCTTGGGGGCTTATTCTTTTTGCTAGAAATATCGAGGATCCGAAACAGGTTCATCGTCTTGTCGACGGATTTCGCGACGCCGTTGGTCGCGGCGATGCTCCGGTATTCGTAGATCAGGAAGGGGGCAGGGTACAAAGACTGCGCCCGCCTCACTGGTATACTTATGCAACTGGAGCGGCTTTGGGCGCGCTTTGGGATCATAACAAGAAATTGGGGGCAGAAATGATCTACACCCATTCGCGACTGATTGCTCATGATCTGCATGCTGTGGGCATTAATGTCGACTGCCTTCCATGCATTGATGTACCTGTACCCGGTGGTCACGATGTCATCGGTGACAGGGCTTATTCAACCAATGCGGAAGACGTGGCAACCATTGGCCGTATCGCCTGTGAAGGGTTGATGGCAGGCGGCGTACTTCCGGTAATCAAACATATCCCAGGCCATGGCCGGGCCGGAGCTGACAGCCACAAGGAATTGCCTGAAGTTCATGCAAGTCATGATGAACTGACAAGAAGTGATTTCATTCCCTTCAAGCGCCTTAATGACATGCCAATGGCGATGACCGCTCATGTGCGCTACCACGCTTTGGATACGCAAGCGCCTGCCACAACATCTCCCTTTGTTATTTCGAAGATCATTCGTGAAGAAATTGGCTTCAATGGTCTGTTGATGAGCGATGATTTGTCCATGCAAGCGCTGGAAGGTGATTTTGCCCATCGCACAGATGCATGTTTTGGAGCCGGGTGTGATCTGGTGCTGCATTGCAATGGTGTGTTGAAAGAAATGGACGAAATCGCCTCCGTTTGCCGCGTGCTTGAGGACGAGGCGCTGGAAAGAGCAGAGGCAACCACGGCTTTATTCAGCGAGCCTGATGAAATTGATGTGGATGCATTGCGTGCAAGGTACCGTGAAATCTTGGAACCTGTAGCCTGATAGGGTAGTCTGTTTTCAGTTTGCAGCAGGTAAAGCAGAGGAAAAGCGGTTCCTTGCGCCTGTAAACAGGCTGGAAGAAACCTGACAATGACCAAAAACCCTTCTAATGAGCCTGATCTTTGGACAAAGGATCAGAATGATCGCAGCTTGAGCGATCCACAACTCGTTGTGGATGTGGATGGTTTCGAAGGTCCTCTTGATTTGTTGCTGGAACTGGCAAGACGTCAAAAAGTTGATCTGGCGAAAATCTCGATCCTGGCTCTTGCAGAACAATATCTGATTTTCATTGAGGAATTGCGCAAGCTTCGGATTGAGTTGGCTGCGGATTATCTGGTTATGGCTGCCTGGCTGGCATTTTTGAAGTCCAAACTACTGCTTCCAGCCCAGGAAGGCGATGAAGACGGCATGTCCGGAGAAGAGCTGGCGGCCCATTTGGCGTTTCGTCTGCAGCGCCTTGAAGCCATGCGTGACGCTGGCACCCAGTTGATCAACCGAAACCGTTTGGGCCGTGATTTCTTCGTTAGAGGCGCACCAGAACCCGTTATCGTTGAAAAAACGCAGACTTTTCAGGCCACTCTATACGATTTGCTGACAGCCTATGCTGCCCAGCGTCAGCGCCAGTCGGTTTCTCATGTCACCATCTCCAGACGGGAGGTTTGGTCACTATCCGACGCAAGAGAAATTTTGACAAGATTGGTTGGTAGCTTCAGGGACTGGACGCCGTTGGACAGTTTCTTGTTGGAGTATATTCCAAGCCCGGAGCTGCGTATAAGCGTTCTGGCAAGTTCATTTGCCGCAACCCTTGAACTTGTTCGCGAGGGCAAGCTCGACATCAAACAAGAGGCGGCATTCAAGCCGTTATATGTGAAACAAACTGAAAACCGAGGAATCTGAGATGGCGGAAAGCCACGAAGCAACAATTTTACCTTTTGCGCCGGTCAACGAGGATCGGGACGCTTCTCATATTCCTGCAGAAGATTTGCGCGAGCAATTGCGGATGGTGGAGGCAATCCTGTTTGCGTCGGCTGATCCCGTCAGCGAGAAGGTCCTTTCAGAGCGACTGCCCGAGGGATCTGACATCAAGGTATTGATGAATGAACTAAAGCACTCTTATGATTCTCGGGGTGTAAATGTCGTGAAGATCGGCGGTAACTGGGCATTTCGCACGGCTGACGATTTGAGTTTTATCCTTCAAAAAGAAGCCTTTGAGACCAAAAAACTCAGTAGGGCAGCTTTGGAAGTTTTGGCGATCATCGCCTATCATCAACCTGTAACACGGGCCGAGATTGAAGAGATAAGGGGCGTTGCAACGTCAAAGGGTACGCTGGATGTCTTGATGGAAACCGGTTGGGTCAAAATGCGCGGACGCCGCAAGACACCCGGTCGCCCAGTTACCTATGGCACAACGGACGCTTTCCTAGATCATTTTGGCCTCGAAGAATTGCGCGATTTGCCGGGACTTGATGAACTCAAGGGGGCAGGGCTTCTTCAATCTCAATTGCCTGCAAACTTTCAAGTGCCAATGCCGAATGATTCAGATGAACTGACAGAAGACGAAGAAGAGTTCACCGCTGAAGATATTGAAGAACTGGGGATTTTGACACCCTTTGGCGAAGAAGATTAGAGCACGCTTGCGATGTTCAAGAGATCAATCACAGTTTTAGCATTTGCAGTCTCGATCCTCTTTGGCCTGCCTTTTTGGGTCAATGCGGAGAGCGTTAATGCGCCTGCAAAGATTGAAACGTCGCAACCCCTCATCATTGATGGCAAGGAAGCTGACGAGATATGGCTGATAACCTCCCAGGGGCGTTTTCGCTTTACCGCCGAAATCGCTGACAGTAATCAGGAACGCTCGCAAGGATTGATGTTCCGCGAAACCATGCCCAAAGATCACGGAATGTTGTTTGATTTTCAGGAAAAGCGGCCCATTCAAATGTGGATGCGTAATACGCCACTGTCCCTTGATATGATCTTTACGGACGAAACAGGCAAAGTCGTGAAAATAGCTGAGCGCACAACGCCCTTTTCAGATGCGATTATTGATAGCGGGGAGCCGGTTACCCACGTTCTGGAAATTAATGCAGGGGTATCGAGGCTGCTGGGCATGAAGACTGGTGATAAAATAGAGCATCGCCTGTTTTCAACGCCTTGAACAAGCCAAAGGCGCATTCGGTATTTGGCGAAAATCAGCAAACCGCGAAACAAGTTTTATCTCGAAACCAAATTTGCCGGAAAAAGCGAATTCTTTTGCGGATTGTGCTTGCGGGATGGATTGTGTTTGTGTAGGTAACCGCCTGTCTGACAGTTTGTCGGATACATCAATGTTCGGAGCGTAGCGCAGCCTGGTAGCGCATCTGGTTTGGGACCAGAGGGTCGGGAGTTCGAATCTCTCCGCTCCGACCATTTCAAAGGGTTGATCGATCTGATAGGCATTATCGTTCGTTATCAATTGTGAGGAATCATCATGATCGCCCGAATTTACTCCCCGGCAAAAACAGCAATGCAGTCAGGCAATGCCAAAACCGGCGCTTGGGTACTTGAGTTTGAGCGTGAAAAGCCGCGCCGCATTGAGCCACTGATGGGATACACTTCTTCCTCAGATATGAATTCCCAGGTTAAAATGGAATTCCCGACGCTGGAAGCCGCGAAAGCCTTCGCGGATAAAGAGGGGTTTGCCTATCGGATTCAGCCAGTGCGTGAAGCAAAACGTCGCCGTCCAATGACCTATGCGGAGAATTTTAGTTACAACCGGAACATTCCCTGGACACACTAATCAAATTGTCCGAATTGATTTGTGTGCCTTGCATTGAAGTTCGCTAGGCTTTGGTTAAATTGCCTCAAGCCGAAAAGATTCGGTCCCTTAGCTCAGCTGGATAGAGCAACTGCCTTCTAAGCAGTAGGTCGCTGGTTCGAATCCAGCAGGGATCACCACTTTCATCCGGGATGGATGGTCAGATTTCAATTCACCCACAATTGCATATTCGAACCCAATGAGTGGACCGTTTTCGACTGCAAAGTCGACACTGTGATCTTATGCACATATGCTGAAGCCTCAAAATCTTATGCTTAACCATGTCTTAAAACAGACATCACCTTTGGGGCTATTGTTACAAACATCAAAGGATAAGCAAATGAACTCGTTATCATGGACTATTCGATACTTTATCATCATGAATCTGGCTCTGGCCGCCATTTTCGCATCAATGTTTGCGGCGACAAACGCCAATGCGCAGACCTGTGGCATTTTGGGTTTGGTAACCTGCAATGGCGGAAATGAGAACTCAGGTAATATGGGCTCTCAACCGTCCGCGCCTGCGCCAAGCACACCTAGCGATGATGAAGGTGGTGGAGATGAAGGTGGTGAAACTGACTCACCACAATAAGCCAGTGCAACTGTTCGCTTGCACGGTGAAAGCTGTGCAGGCGAGCGTTTTAATAAAAGACCATAATTCAACAGGAATTGCCGCTTTTATATATTCACAGGAACCTGTTTTTAATGAACACTGTTGTCCGGGAATAGTGTGAGTGCCGTTTCGGCTCGCTCACCATTGTGAGGAATACAATCATGGACAACACCTCTGATAACGGCCAGCAAGACAATGCGCCTTCAAGATCTGGCAGAAGATCAAATGGCCGATCTGGCGGACGCTCAGGCAATTCGCGCGGCAAAGGCTCCGCGATCAGTCAAATTCCATGGAGCATTCCATTAAACCGTGACCGTCCCACCGAGCCTCTTCCGCCTGAAGGTGTTGAGGCGATCCACAATGGTGTGATGCATATTCTTGAAGAAATAGGTATTGAATTTTTGAATCTGGAAGCCGTAGAAATATTCCGCAAGGAAGGTTGCCGGATTTCCAATGAGAATAAAAGTGGCGCATTGGTAAAGTTTGACCGCCATTGGCTGATGGAAAAAATTCGCCTGGCCCCGTCATCCTTTACCATTACACCGCGCAATCCGGACCGTGAAATAATCATTGGTGATGGGCATATGGTATTTGGCAATGTGTCGTCACCGCCGAACTATTCCAACCTTGATGAAGGCCGCAAGATTGGCAATCGAAAAGCCTATCGCGATTTCCTCAAACTCACCCAATATTTCAACTGCCTGCATTTTGCTGGCGGTTATCCTGTGGAGCCGATGGATATTCACCCCTCCATTCGCCATCTCGACTGCCTTTATGACAAGCTGACCCTTACGGACAAGGTTGCCCATGCATACTCCTTGGGAACCGAGCGCGTCGAAGACGTGATAGAAATGGTGCGTATTGCCGGAGGCCTGACCCATGAAGAGTTTGATGCCAAGCCGCGTATGTACACCAATATCAACTCAACCTCGCCGTTGAAGCATGATTGGCCAATGATCGATGGCATGATGCGCCTGGCCCGGCGTGGCCAGCCGACTGTGGTCACCCCGTTCACCTTGGCAGGAGCCATGTCGCCAATAACCTTGGCAGGCACGGTTGCGGCCTCCTGCGCTGAAGCTTTGTGCGCCATTGCATTGATCCAGACGATCAATCCGGGCTGTCCTTGTGCTATCGGAACATTCTCTTCGAATGTGGACATGAAAACCGGAGCGCCGGCTTTTGGCACGCCCGACTATATGCGCACCACTCAAATGACCGGGCAAATGGCGAGATTTTATGATCTTCCACTGCGCTCCTCCAATACCTGTGTTTCCAACGCGCCGGACAATCAGGCAACCTGGGAAAGTTCTCATTCACTCTTTGCTGCCATGACGTCCGGCACGAATATGGTTTATCACGCGGCTGGATGGCTTGAGGGTGGTCTTTGCGCTTCTTATGAAAAATTCATCATGGATTGTGAGCAGCTACAGCAAATTATTACCTATATGGACAAACCTGTGAAATGGGATGCTGATGAGATTGCCCTCGATGCAATTGCTGAAGTCGGGCAGGGCGGACATTTCTTCGGCATCCAACATACACAAGACCGCTATGAAACAGCATTTTATGCGCCATTCTTGTCTGATTGGTCGAATTTTGAAAACTGGGAAGATCGCGGCGCAGAACTGACCGTCACTAGAGCCAACAAAATTTGGAAGAAAATTCTGGAAGAATTCGAAGCGCCGCCGATGGATGAAGCTATCCATGAAGAGTTGAAGACTTTTGTCGATAAACGAAAATCAGAGGG
>JBAUHS010000084.1:0-1989 GCA_049680405.1 Salaquimonas sp.
ACCCCCAAGGATTTTGAGCTGAACCGCATCATGGCCGATATCGTCACCCTCGCGGATCCAAAGGTGGCGGCGGCGGAGTGAAAACAGCTGAATTTCACGGCACTTTCACAGTGAAAATTTTTCTAACCCGTTGGAATTAAATAGTTACGTAAATTGTGTTAACCTTTTGGAAAGGGGT
Source organism: Salaquimonas sp. (assembly GCA_049680405.1). Classification (GTDB taxonomy): domain Bacteria; phylum Pseudomonadota; class Alphaproteobacteria; order Rhizobiales; family Rhizobiaceae; genus Salaquimonas. The sequence goes on from JBAUHS010000084.1 coordinate 179, forward strand.
TTCAGGGCCACCAAGAATTTTCTGGGACCGAGTAACGTCGAACACCGTAGAAAGATCTTCCCGCCGAGAATCGGCCTGCTATACTCTTCTTAAGGGTGTACGCTATGGGGAGTGGATCGTGCCAGATTGGGTGAGTGAAAACTGGGTCTATGTTGTTGGAACTGCCACAATCCTCGGCGCAATCGGCGCTTGGCGCACACCATGGGTCCGTCGAAAGCTTGGATTGAAAGTTAAAGATTCTGAAGGAGTTACGATCAAGGCGAACGATGCAACTGAAGCAGATGTTGCCGTGAAGCGATCTAAGGATGTCAAAATCGACATTGGCGAATAAGTAGTGTCACACAATATATCAGTATCCGATTCCAAAAATGTCTCGATCTCGGTCAACGATCCAATCGACACGGTTGAAAAGTATGAAGCGCATGTTCAAAGACGGATCGACAAAACCGAGGCCGAACTTAGAGAGGCCCACGCCAAGGAAATTGCCGCAAAAGACGAAGTCAACCAAACGCTGCGCGACACCATTGACAGCCTAAGAGATCAAATAGATCTACTTAATGAGAAGCTGTCCAATCCCATTCAATCCTTCCAAAACTTCCAAGCGATGCTTGCAGACACCCGGCAACGACTTGAACACCTAAACAAGACCAATGCGCAAATCGGAATTAGCCGGTTGTCCGAAGCGGGGGCGGCTGCCGAAGCTGGTGATTTTGTCAAGGCCGATGAAATCTTCGCAGAGGTTGAAGAAAGCGAAGCGGGATCGATAGAGCGTGCCGCCGAGGCCGCCTTTGGCAGAGGTACAATCGCGGAGAACGATTTCCGCTGGTCCGACGCGGCTGACCATTTTGCGCGCGCAGCACGCCTTGAGCCGAGCTATGACAATCTTATGAGGGCCGGGAATTCGTTGCGTTTTGCGAATCGCAATCCTGAAGCGATCAGGCACCACGAAGATCTGGTCGAAATGGCCCAGACTGAGTATGGCAGTAGCGATTTTAAGACTGCGGTTGCACTTAATAATCTGGCTCGGACCCTGTCTGATAATCGCGACTCCAGAGCAGGAGCGCTTTTTGGACAGGCTTTGGCAATTTTTGAAAGCCATGGCGGCTTTAACAATGATGATGCAGCAACGTGCGCAAACAACTACGGAGATTTCCTGAGGAAAATAGGCAGACCACAAGAAGCAATTACGTGGTACGAGATCGCCTTGCAGCAATCATATTCTGCGCAGCCTCCAAACCTGTTACATCAAGCAATGCGAGAAAATAATTTAGCCGGAGCGCTGGAAACTTTGGGTCAGTTAGATAAAGCCGAAGCTGGGTACAACAAAGCAATACGGATTGGACGCGAGTTAGGGCTTGACCATCATCCGGATATGGCAGTCTGGATCGGCAATCTCGGAGGCGTATACATGAAATTGCGCCGATGGAGCAAAGCCGAGAAATGCGCGCGGCAAGCGCATCATATAAGGTTGAAGACCCTTGGCGAACAACACTCATCAACAGCTTTTGCCGCAGCAAATCTAGGTATTCTTTTGGCCCGGGTTCAGAAAAAAGATGAAGCCATACATTATCTTGAAGCCGCAATACGTTTTGCTCATATGACGAAGGCTTTTGATGCATCCCTAGTCGCTGAGTGGGAACGGAATTTGCGGTGCATCCGTTAACCGCGCCAGCACGCCCCTCACACCACCCGTTCAACCATCATCTTCTTGACCTCGGCAATTGCCTTGGCGGGGTTCAGGCCCTTGGGGCAGGTCTTGGCGCAGTTCATGATCGTGTGGCAGCGGTAAAGCTTGAAGGGATCCTCAAGAT
>JBAUHS010000085.1:0-12983 GCA_049680405.1 Salaquimonas sp.
AACGAAGCCGGATTAACCGGACAAACGAACCAAAAAGAAGCGGCGCAAAAGCGGCTCTGAAGAGTTCACAGGGAAAAACAGTTTCCACTTGATCATGTGATCAATTGATGAAGCTGAAAAGAAAAAGATGAAAAAGCCGAATACGGCTGAGAAGATAAAAAGCAGGGAACAGAAAAATGGCACGTTATGATATTCACAATGCAGATTTTGCAGACATGGCCTCAACCGGCAATGCGGAAACTCTGTTTGAGCTGGGCTTGATGTATGCGACTGGCCGCAACGGCGAAGTTGACGTTGTTGCTGCTCACAAATGGCTGAACATTGCCGCCTTTAGAGGTGTTGAAATTGCCAAATCCCATCGCGAAGAACTCGCATTGGAAATGACACGCGAACAAATCGCCGCCGCTCAACGCGAAGCTCGCGATTGGATCACAAAACACTAATTCAGGGGAAATCTTCCCTGATTGTTAGCCAAAACATCTAAACGGGCCAAGGGGCGTTGGGGTATCCATAAGGAGATTGGCTAACCGCTGGATAAAAATACCAGCCAAAAACAAGAAGAGCTCAAAAGAGCCGAAAAAGTATGACGATAAAGAAAACTGGCCAAAAAGAGTGAGATAATCACCAAGGTCGATAATGGGCATATGCGCGGGACTATTTCACGTGATGTAAATGCTGAATGCAGAGGCTGTTTGTTTCCACCTATCAAGAAGATGGGGCGTGTGTGTTGGAAACAAACAGCTTTTGTGTTTTCTAGGAACTGGTTTTGTATCAATGTGATTTGCCGCACTTGGAAGTTGGCAAACTGCACTGCAAAAGTTTTGTTCAGAAGGAAAACATGATGACTGAGGCATATATCTGCGATTACATCCGAACTCCCATCGGGCGGTTTGGTGGAGCCCTTGCTCATGTCAGAACCGATGACCTTGGTGCAATTCCTCTTCGTGCATTGATGCAGCGAAACCTGAATGTGGATTGGGAGGCAATTGACGATCTACATTATGGTTGTGCCAATCAAGCTGGCGAAGACAATAGAAATGTAGGGCGCATGGCGCTGCTTCTTGCGGGAATGCCAACCTCCATACCAGCCAATACGATCAATCGGCTTTGCGGCTCGGGAATGGATGCGGTGTTGACTGCAGTCAGAGCAATCAAGGCAGGAGAGATTGAAATTGCCATTGCCGGAGGAGTAGAGAGCATGTCTCGCGCTCCTTTTGTGATGCCCAAGGCAGATACCGCCTTTTCAAGAACGAGTGAAATATTTGATACCACAATTGGTTGGCGCTTCATCAATCCTTTGATGAAAAAGCAATATGGTGTCGACTCCATGCCTGAAACCGCTGAAAATGTTGCCGAAGAATTTGGTATCTCTCGCGAGGATCAGGATGCTTTTGCGCTTCGCTCACAAAAAAAAGCTGGAACTGCCATTCAAAACGGGCGGCTGGCAAAAGAAATTGTGCCTGTTTCCATTCCGCCAAGGAAGGGAGATGCTTTGATGGTCGAAACGGATGAGCATCCGCGTCCTGAAACAAGGATTGAGCAACTCACCAAACTGAAAGCGATCTTTCGTGAAGGCGGTACAGTGACAGCTGGCAATGCATCTGGCGTAAATGATGGAGCGGCAGCGCTGATCATCGCGTCTGAGGCTGCAGCGAAAAAGCATGGATTGACACCAATTGCCAAAATTCTTGGCGGTGCAGTTGCCGGTCTTGAGCCGCGCATCATGGGGTTTGGTCCGGCCCTTTCAACCAGAAAACTGTGCCAAAGACTTGGGTTAAAACCTTCGGATTTTGATGTTGTGGAAATCAATGAAGCTTTTGCTTCTCAAGGAATTGCCACTTTGCGCGACCTTGGGATTGCCGAAGATGCAGCCCACGTTAACCCGAACGGAGGTGCAATAGCTTTAGGCCATCCGCTAGGAATGTCCGGTGCGAGAATTACCGGAACTGCGGCTCTGGAACTAAACGAAAAAGGTGGGCGCTTCGCACTTTCGACCATGTGTATTGGCGTTGGTCAGGGCATATCCATCGCATTGGAACGGGTTTAGGATTTAAGCCAGTTAATCAAGACAAAATCAATTGGTTGCGATTAAGCGCGCTCTTGTCTACAGCTTTCGGTGCCAAGCAATTTCCCCCTGCTATGACGAGTTTCGGTCGATTTTGCTTTGCATGGAATAAGGTTCAGTTGATAGTTGAAAGGGCAATTTGGTGACCATACTCATCACAGGGGCAGGTGGTTTTATTGGCTTTCACACTGCCAAAGCACTCTTGGCAAAGGGTGAAAAAGTGGTCGGTATAGACAATCTGAATGATTATTATGATCCCGCTTTAAAGCTTGCCCGCCTTGAGAAGTTGAAACTTGAAAAGAATTTCGAGTTTATTCAACAGGATATCGCCGATATGGATGGCTTGAGGAAGAACCTTTCTACCAAATCAATCAAGAAGATCATCCATCTTGCAGCCCAGGCAGGGGTGCGTGCATCCCTGACCAATCCTGATGCTTATGTACATTCCAATCTTGTCGGCCACGTCAATATGCTGGAATTTGCCCGTCACCTCGATGGTCTTGAGCATATGGCCTATGCTTCTTCCAGTTCGATTTATGGTGGGCGCACAGACTTGCCGTTTTTGGAAACCGACCGCGCTGATACTCCGGTTTCGCTTTATGCAGCCACAAAAAAATCGAACGAGTTGATGAGTTTCACCTACTCCCATCTCTATCAAATTCCCTTGACCGGACTACGATTCTTTACGGTCTATGGCCCTTGGGGGCGCCCAGATATGGCCTATTGGTCATTTACCGACCGGATTATCAAAGGCGAGACCATTCAGGTATTTAACGGAGGCGATATGCTGCGGGATTTCACCTATATCGATGATATCGTGGATGGAGTCTTGCGAATATCCGAAACCGGATTTGTTGGCGATGGGGTCCCTCATGCAGTTTATAATATAGGCGGCAACAATCCTGAAAAACTGGAAACCTTCATCTCTACACTTGAAAAAATCATTGGTAAAAAAGCAGTACGTGAGAATCTGCCAATGCAGCCAGGAGATGTTCCAGCCACTTATGCGAATATCGATGCGATTCATCGCGACTATGGATTTAGTCCGACGATCGATTTGGAAACAGGCTTACGTTCTTTCGTCGGTTGGTATCGTCAGTATTTCAATCTTTGAAGAAACTTCCACTCAATAAAATCAACGAGTTAGGGAATAGCACCTGCAACAACAGCTTCAAATAGGCTTCAACCCTACTTTAGAATAGTTCTAAACTATTGATTTTATTAGATAATTATTGACAATTCGAGTATTTCACCCTATCCAACGCTGGTAAATCGAAATCTGGTTGCGCCGCCTTGAACGGTGCCTATTGGAGACAAAATGAAAAGAACTATCAAACTTGCCCTGTTGGGTTGCTCGGCGCTTGTGTCGGCAAATATGGTATCCGGCCCTGCCTTGGCGGCTGATGAAGTAAACATCTATTCTTACCGTCAGCCTGAATTGATCCAGCCTTTGCTGGATGTTTTCTCTGCAGAGACTGGCATCAAGACTAATGTTATTTTTCTGGACAAAGGCCTGACTGAGCGCATCGCAGCTGAAGGGAGAAACTCACCAGCTGATGTCATCCTTGCTACAGATATTGGACGCCTTCAGGAAGCCGTAGATTCAGGAGTGACACAAGCTGTCTCCGATAGTCTGATCAACGACAATATTCCGGCGCAATATCGCGATCCGAATGGACAGTGGTTTGGTCTGACAACCAGAGGTCGCGTGGTCTACGCCTCCAATACAAGGGTGGATCAAAACGAGATCACTTATGAAGAATTAGCGGACCCGAAATGGAAAGGCCGCATTTGCATCCGCGATGGACAGCACTCTTACAATATCGCACTTTTCGCGTCGATGATCGTCCATTTGGGCGAAGTAAAGGCTGAAGAGTGGATGATCGGCCTCAAGAACAATCTTGCCCGCAAACCAGCTGGCAATGATCGGGCACAGGCAAAGTCGATCTTTTCCGGTGAATGTGACCTTGCCCTGGGCAATACTTATTATGTCGGTTTGATGCAGACAAATGAAGAGCAACCTGAACAGAAAGAATGGGCAAAGGCGATCAAGGTACTGTTCCCAAACAATTCAGGTCGTGGAACGCACGTAAATATTTCCGGCATGGCGCTGGCCAAATATTCGCCCAACAAAGATAGTGCGGTCAAATTCATGGAGTTTCTTGCCAGCCCAAAAGCTCAAGAGATCTACGCCGAACAGGTGTTTGAATACCCGTTGGCCGAAGGAACCAAGGCATCAAAAATCGTAGCGGGCTTTGGTGTAATCAATCCAGACAAACTGCCACTGGATGATATAGCTAAAAACCGGAAGTTGGCTTCTGAAATGGTTGATAAAACCGATTTCAATAATGGTCCTGCCAGCTGATCTAAAGCTGTTTGCAGATATATTGAGCCTACGAAAGCCCGCGTGATTTGCGGGCTTTTTCTTTCCAGTGGTTATTTTCATTCAAGCGGGCGAAGTTGGAATAATCATCTTGCCACGACATGAAATATGGAATGAAATAGCACGTCAAAAGAGAGGAATGCGCATATATTGGAAGAAATTACCCCAATAAGGTGCTTTCATGCGTTATTACCCATTGTTTCTTGATTTAAAAGGCAAGAAGGTCGTGTTTTCCGGTGTCGGAGAACACGCAGCAGCTAAAATTCGACTATTGTTAAAGACCGAAGCTGACATTCACGTGGTAGGTTTAGGGCCTTGTGCTGACGTGGTGTCTTGGGCATGTGACAGAAAAATTACGCTGCACACCGAAAACTTGTCGCTGAAACATGTTGAAAATGCACGTTTGGTCTATGGGGCAAATGATGAGTTGGAGGCGGATACCTATGCTGTTGAAATAGGCAAGGCAGCCGGTGCTCTCACCAATATTGTGGACAATCTGGAAATCAGTGAATTCCTCACCCCAGCTATTGTGGATCGTGATCCGGTAACAATAGCCATTGGAACCGAGGGCAAAGCGCCGGTATTGGCACGAAAAATAAAATCAGAAATCGAGGAAATGCTACCCGCCTCCACGGGGCTCTTGGCACGCATCGGCGACGCATTTCGTCCGGTTGCAGGTACTTTGCCATCGGCTCGCCTTCGCCGGGATTACTGGACCAAATTCTTTTTTTCTGAAGGTCCTAAAGCTTTGGCTGAAGGCGGGCGTAAAGCGGTTAGCGAGCGCCTCGAAACACTGTATCACGAAGTGGCGTCTGAAGCGTCCATGGCATCCCCCAAACAGGGGTCTGTTGCGCTGGTCGGGACAGGACCTGGTGACCCAGAGCTTTTGACCTTGAAAGCACGCAGGAAAATTCATGAGGCAGAAGTCGTGTTATATGATCAATTGGTAACACCTGAAATTCTGGAGCTTGCCCGCCGTGAAGCAATCCTCGTGCATGTAGGCAAAAAGGGGTTTGGCCAAAGTTGGAAACAGGATGATATCAATGCCTTATTGATTGAGCATGCAAAAGCTGGCGCGCAGATCGTTCGTTTGAAATCCGGTGATCCTTCAATATTTGGCCGTATGGACGAAGAACTTGACGCGCTTGATAAAGCCCAAATTGAGTGGGAGGTTGTGCCGGGCATTACCGCTGCCTCCGCTGCTGCATCCAGTATTGGGACATCTCTTACAAGACGGGGGCGGAATTCTTCACTCCAATTTCTAACAGGTCATGATGTAAACGGTTTCGCTGAGCAGGATTGGGCCAATTTATCAGCACCCGGCGCAACAGCAGCCATATACATGGGGTTGAAGGCATCAACTTTCATCCGCGGTCGGCTGCTAATGCACGGAGCGAGGCCTTCGACACCCGTTACCATCATTTCCAATGCCTCACGTATAAACCAGAAGGTAATCACTACAACTCTTGTGGAATTGCCTGATGCAATCAAGGCAGCGGATATGTCTGCTCCGGCAATTCTCCTCCTCGGTCTGAAATCACGCCGGGTAGCGCAAGCCTTTGAAACAATTCAAAATCAAAAGACTTATACAGGAGCGGCATAATGGCTCGCGAATTCGCACCTAAAATTGTCACAGCAAATGATCTTCTGATCGGTGATGCAATATATCTAACCAAGGCCGGAGCCTGGTCCCGCAAGCATGAAGATGCGCATGTCGCCAATTCAGAAGAGCAGGCGCAAACCATGTTGAAACATGCAAAGGGCCAGCAAGAGACGATTGTGGGTGCATATCTTGCGGCAGTTACGATCAATGGTGACGGCATGCCCGAACCTGCTCATTTTCGCGAAGCTTTTCGCACGCGAGGCCCATCAAACTATTTTCACGGCAAACAGGCTGAACTTTAGAATAGTCGGAATTGCTTAGACTTACAGGATAACGAGAATGTACATTTATAATGACTTCGATGAAAGTTTTGTCCGTGAACGGGTGAAACAGTTTCGCGGGCAGGTGGAGAAGCGCCTGGATGGATCACTCACTGAAGACGAGTTCAAGCCCCTTCGTTTGATGAACGGTCTATATCTGCAGTTGCACGCTTATATGCTGCGCGTTGCTATTCCTTATGGTTCTCTTGATAGCGCCAAAATGCGCCAACTTGCCATCATTGCGGACAAATGGGACAAAGGCTACGGCCACTTTACCACTCGCCAGAATATTCAGTTCAACTGGCCCTTGCTCAAAGATGTTCCTGATATGCTTGATGCGCTTGCAGATGTGGGAATGCACGCTATTCAAACATCTGGAAATTGCGTCAGAAACGTCACCGCTGATCATTTCGCAGGCGCTGCCGCCGATGAAATAGAAGATCCTCGTCCTACTGCTGAACTGCTGCGCCAGTGGTCAACAGATCATCCAGAGTTCCAGTTTTTACCGCGCAAATTCAAGATAGCCATCACTGGTTCACCCAATGATCGGGCTGTCACCAAAGCCCATGATATAGGCATTAGGATGGTGTCAAACGATGTTGGCGAACCGGGTTATGAAATCATCGTTGGAGGAGGGTTGGGACGCTCACCTTTCATCGGAAAAATATTGCGTGAGTTTCTCCCAAAGGCTGATCTGCTTCCTTATATCGAGGCCGTCTTGCAGGTTTATAATCTCAATGGACGGCGCGATAACAAATACAAAGCCCGCATCAAGATTCTTGTCCATGAAGCCGGCCTTGAGGAAATTCGCGAAGCGGTTGAAGCCACTTTTGAACGCATATTGGACGAATTCAAAATGCCCTCTGATGAACTGATCAAGGCAATTTCAGTCTATTTTGATCCACCAGATTTCAACAATGTCCAAACGCAAGCCTTTGAAGAAGCGCTTGAATCCGATCCCGTATTGCGTTCCTTCGTGGAAACAAACGTGGCTGAGCACAAAAATCCAGCCTATGGCATTGTGACGATATCAACCAAACCGATTGGTGGCACACCGGGTGATGTGACGTCGGACCAGATGCGTGTAATCGCTGATTTGGCTGAAAAGTACAGCCACGATGAGGTGCGCATAAGCCATGAGCAAAATGCGGTTTTGCCCCATGTGCGCAAAGCAGATATTCCACTGGTGCACGCTGCCTTGAAAGCCGTTGGTTTGGCTACAGCCAATATCGGCCTAATCTCAGATATCATCGCTTGCCCGGGCATGGATTATTGTGCCCTTGCAACCGCGCGATCCATTCCGATTGCCCAGGAAATTTCCACCCGTTTTGACGAGTTGAAACTGGAAAAAGAAATTGGTGAGTTGAAGATTAAAATTTCTGGCTGCATCAATGCCTGCGGCCATCACCATGTGGGTCATATTGGCATTCTTGGATTGGATAAAGCAGGCGTTGAAAACTATCAAATCACCCTTGGCGGTGACGCAACGCACACAATGATTTTGGGCGAGCGGGCAGGGCCCGGCTTTGACGCTGAAGAGTTGCTGCCTGCTCTTGAACGGTTGCTAAAACGCTATCTGGAAATCCGCGAAACACCGGATGAAATTTTCCTTGAAACCTATCGCCGCGTTGGTGCCTTGCCATTTCAACAGGCGCTTTATCCTGAGGAAGAAAAATATGCTGCCTGAACCGCAAACTCTCGCTTTTCACGCAAGTCTGCAATGGTTGGAAGCATCTAGTCTCGAAATGCTTCGAATGAGTTTGAAAGGAAACCTTTGCGGAAAAACCGCGGTCGTTTCTTCTTTTGGAGCGGAATCAGCTATTTTGCTTCATCTGGTTTCAAGGATTGCACCTGATGCGCCAGTTTTGTTTGTTGATACAAAAATGATGTTTCAAGAGACGCTGGATTATCAGATAGAACTCGCCGGAAAATTTGGTCTCAGCAATGTAAGTATTGTTTCTGCTGACCAAGTCGAGTTGCGCCGAAACGATGTCTTTGGACGGTTGCATAAAAATGATCCCGATGCCTGTTGCAACTTGCGCAAAACCAAGCCGCTGGAAAGAACTCTTGAGTCGTTTGATGCCTGGATTAGTGGGCGTAAGCGACATCAGTCCCAATCACGCGTTACAATGAAGCCTATGGAAGTGGATGAATCAGGCAAGGTGAAATTGAACCCAATGCTCCATTGGGATCATGATGATATCAAAGCCTATTTCGATCTCTATCATCTGCCTTGCCATCCTTTGACATCCAAAGGGTTTACTTCAATTGGTTGCGCACCTTGTACTGCGAAACCTCTTGAGGGTCAGGACGCTCGCAGTGGACGTTGGCAGGGCCAGGAAAAAACCGAATGCGGTATCCATGTGGTAAACGGAAAAATTATACGCCAATCGGCGTGAACAAAAGAAAGCCGGTCCATGGGATCTGGCCACCAGGGAGTTTTAAATGCCGGTAATCATTAGAGATGGTAAGTTTGTTGAAGATCACTTTCTGGAAAATGGCGGTGGATTTATCCAACTTGACCAACTCTCGCTATCTACCCATGGGTTGGAAGCCGATAAAACCGGGGTCGATGTGCCCAACGATACTAATCCGGAAGAATTGGCGGGGTTGATGAACTCGGTGGCAGCGATTAGAATCCCATTTCCTTCTTTCGCTGATGGAAGAGGGTTTTCAATTGCTCAAAAACTTCGGAGAATGGGATTTAATGGCCTGCTTCGCGCAAAAGGAAATGTGCTTGCAGATCAATATCCCCTAGCGCTCAGATCTGGTTTTGACGAAGTGGAGATCCCAAGTGAACAGGCTGGTCGTCAACCACAAATACAGTGGATTGAGGCCTTGGATCGTGTAAATGCGAATTATCTCGACAGACTAAAAGGTGCCAGTGTGGAAAAAGCGGCATAAATGGTCAGAATTAGAAATTGCGTTAAGCGGACAATTCAGGTTATTTCATAAATCAAGGGAGTATGAAATGCCGATGCCACTTATCGATAACTTGCAATATGTAAATTGGTCCGAAAAGACTTTTCGTCAAATGCGCGAGGGCAGTGTTGATGCTGTTCATGTGACAATAGCCTATCACGAAAGTTTTCGTGAAATGGTGCTTAATCTTGAACAATGGAACAGGTGGTTTGAGCAATTTACCGATCTGATATTTCCCGGCAAAACTGGCGATGATGTCAGACTTGCGCAAAAGAGTAATCGCACTGCGATATTTTTCGGCTTTCAAAATCCTTCTCCCATTGAAGATGATATTGGCCTCATTGAAATCTGCCACACGCTCGGCATTCGCTTTATGCAACTGACTTATAATAACCAGTCTTTGTTGGCGACGGGCTGTTACGAAGAAGATGATACGGGCTTGACCAGATTTGGAAAGCAAGCTGTTGAAGAAATGAATCGCGTTGGAATGGTCATTGACATGAGCCATTCTGCGGACCGCTCTACCCTAGAGGCCATCGACCATTCCTCACGGCCTATCGCGATTACCCATGCCAACCCCCATTGGTGGCATCCTGCTCTTCGCAACAAAAAAGACGAGGTTATCAAGGCACTTACCGCTCGCGGCGGGATGCTCGGATTCTCAATGTATCCGCATCATTTGAAGGACGGCAGCAATTGCACCTTGGAGAGCTTCTGCAAAATGATTGCAGAAGCCGCCTCACGCTATGGCGCAGATAATCTTGGAATTGGTTCAGATCTTTGCCAGGATCAGCCTGACAGCGTTGTTACTTGGATGAGAAATGGTCGCTGGTCGAAGCAGACGGATTTCGGCGAAGGGTCTGCATCTGCCCCAGGATTCCCTGATCAGCCTGATTGGTTCACAGATAACAGGGACTTTGCCAATCTCTGCAAAGGGTTGGCTTCTGTCGGTTTTTCCAAAGAAGAGGTTGACGGTATCATGGGTGGCAACTGGCTGGCTTTTTATGACGCCTCCTTTGGCCCGAAAATTCAGTTGTGAGAAAATGATGGAGCCTATCGAACACACCGCAGCACTTTTTCCTCAAACTGAATTGCGCTCGCCAGATGAGGTTATGAAGCTTGATCGCCTTGGATCATTTTATCCAACCCGCTTGAGCTTCATGCGAACCACTATCCGCCGTTTGGCAAATGAAAATGTGAAGCTTCGCAGGTCAGTTTGGGAAATAGACAAGGAAGGCTTTGGCCGCGCGGTTTATACATTGAGCTATGGCGGACATCTTTATTCCTTGATTGCTTTTTCCACCAGAATTGATCCAAATATGCGCACGGATCGGGTTATCGCGGAAGTTTGGGACAGTGCTTATGTCTTGTTTGATGGGGTTCCGACAACGGAAGACTTGGATAGGCTTGAGCAAAACGCGCCGCGTCAGGAGGCCGGCCGGTTTTTGCCGAGTGAGTTGGTGTTAAGCAGGGCCAACAGGTCCGTCCGGCTTTTCGATCATGTGGCCCAAAGCCTGGCTGCTGGCAAACAGCCTGATGAAAAGATGATTGGCGAAATCGGCTATCTGATGCGCACCACGGCCGTCTATGGAAATGGCAAATTCGGAATTGCAGACCGTGCCAGGATAATGGCGCGCCCAGGCCTTTCAGGTCCTTTCCAGGCGGAAATGTTGACGGTTTGGCTGATCAGAAATTTCACCCATGATCTTGTGGAGCATGTGGCGCACTCTATTTTGCCCGATATGGCGGTCAAACTCGACAAGAGATTGAAACGCCATTTGGGTATCGGTAATTCAACAGGCCTAGGCATGGCGCCATTTCTGGTTAGCCATCCGATACTCTTGAACAACTGGATGATGGTTCGTGAGACAGCGCTTGCCCGAGTGGCTGCTATTGCGCAGCTTGATGCAGAAAAAAGAGTCCGCTTGGAAAGGTTGGTGGGGCGGGTTACCCACCATCTGAAACAATGGAATGTGCCGGATATTCGCCAGAGTGAACGTATTGAGTTGTTGAAGAAAGAGTGGGGACAAATATCGCCACAGTTTTCTACAGATCAGTTAAAAAAACCAAACGCCGTTTCACAAATACTGGAAGCAACAAAAGCCTTTTCCCTCGAAGCTCAAGAGCTTGTTATCGCTCTTTTGTTGGAACCTCATGGCGACCTGATTGATGGACTGACGGATTGTATGGCGAGTGATGTTGAGTCTCGCCTCGATCCTGCAATGTCCGTTGGTGCGTTACAGCAGGCAATTGAGAATCATTATGCATGGGCACTGAAGATTGATTGCACTGATCCATCTGCCCGCAAACAATTCTGGTATGTCTCTGAAGAAAAACTTGAGCCGCGCCTTGGGGATCGGTTTGAAGAAGAGGGCGCCGAGCTGGAATTACCCCATGACATTGCAGTGAAAGTTCAGGCGCTTGAAAAAGACTTGGCGGAATTTGACACATCAAAATTGACAGCCGAATTCCTGATGCGCTATCCACAGCATCGCTATATTGTCAGACGTATCCAGACAACAAACGCATTTCCCTATGCCGAAATCAGAGACAATCTGGTTGGTGAAAAATGTCTGCCGATTGATATGTTGCGTTGTAAATTATCGTTCTTTGGCGCTGCCAAATTTGATCCAAAATCCTCGCGCTGGACTCGCATCACAATGTATCAAGGTGCGCCATTGGCAGAAGATATCACCAACGCCGAACAAGATTGCGATGATTGGTGGTTGCCGGTTCTGGAAGAAAACTGATGCGCCGCTCCTTGAATGAAGTCACCAGCGAACTCCGAAAGGCTAGCCTGGGGGCGGGCTTTCCAGTCGGCCACGCTGAAGACCTATCAAAAGCCGCCGCTTGTTTGATTGACCATGGTCACGATGGAACGGCTGCATTATTGCAGGGGTTGGAGGTTGGGTTTGAAAAGGCCTCCAGCGAGGATAACTTCAATACTGCCCGTGATGGTACTGCATTGTTCGAAATTTTATATGCAGGTGGGGCGGGTAGTGAGAGGTCTTTGATTGGTGTTTACGCGCCAGCCTTGCTAATCGGTGTAGGCCTGCAATTTGCAAAAACCTATCAATGTTCACTCATATTGACTTTAAACAATGAAATTGAAGTTCAACTTGGTCAGGATCAATTGCTTTTAAGTTGTCCTTTTGAAGCGATATTGTCTGAGCAAATGTGCCAGTCCGTAAACATCCAGGTTTCTCAAGTATTAGCAGATGCCATTGAAACGAAAAATATCAATGGTGAGGGGGTGCTGATAAATGAAAACCTTTGGCTTGAGATCAAGACGCTGGCTGCAAAAACCTATGTTCCAGCGAGCGAGGCCTCTCGCTTGAAAGGAGCCGGAGCGAGCGTAAACGACAATGATTGATCTTCGCTTCATGCTTTCATTGAACAAACACAATACGTTCTTTGTAATTCCGCAAAATTGAGTGTTCAGCCTATCCGATGAATCGAATTGAGTTCAATTGAAACTTCTTCACTCGCTGCAGGTGGTTTTGGATGTTTTCCACGATAACTATTGCAAGAAACCCAGATTGTTGCAGACTTTCAATTTAAGTCTTGATTTCCCGCGGCCAGACGAATAATCACGGCGGTGGAGAGGTGGCCGAGTGGTCGAAGGCGCGCCCCTGCTAAGGGCGTAGGCGGGTAACTGTCTCGAGGGTTCGAATCCCTTCCTCTCCGCCA